>CAZJBC010000005.1:0-23338 GCA_964543805.1 uncultured Brevundimonas sp. | reverse complement strand
GCCGCCCCGGCGCCCGCTGACAAGGCCACTACCGTCTCGCCCCTGATCGTCAGCGTCCTTGCGCCCATTCCCGACGTGGGCGCGGGCGCGACCTGGTTCACGCCGCAGGAACTGGGCGATTCGGCGCACCTGGCGCGCATGGATTCGCTGGATTCCAAGGACGCGCGCAACCAGTGCCACACCCTGTTCGGCCCGCGCGAGAGCGAGACCTGGGGCGATTTCAGCCTTGAGGCCCTCTACAACAGCGAATTCGAGGCCCAGGACGCTGAATGGAAAGCAGGCCAGAGGGCGCAGGCCGCGACCCAGGCGGCGCTAGAGGCGCGCGCCGCCGCGGCCCGGGGCGAAGCAGACGATGCGGTCCTCAAGTCGACCGAGCTTGCCCGCCAGACAGCGGTGAAGGCCTTTCAGGCGACGCAGGAGGCGGCCACCGAGGCTCACCTGCGCGTCGCCGATTATCAGGACCTGGCCCAGACCGATCTGGACGCCACCGACCGCCAGCTGCAGCCCCAGGTCGAGGCCCGCTCGCTGGAGCGGGCGCATAATCTGGGCGTGGCGGGAATCTATGTGCCCGGAACCTTCGCCGATCTGCGGCTCAGCGACATTACGGTCAAACAGGAGGATCAGGGCGGGACCAAGGTGCTGCAGGTCTCGGGCAAGATCGTCAATACGCGCGGCCGGCCTATCGACGTGCCGCCCCTGTGGGTCTCGGCGGTGGACAAGTTCGGCACGCCGCTGACGGCCATGCAGATGGAGGCGCCGGCCAAGGCGCCGCGAATCGGCCCCGGGGGCCGGGCGCCGTTCAACCTGACGCTCAGCCCCATGCCGGACAAGACCGCCCGGGCGGTGGTCACCTTCGCGCCCTTCCACCACCAGCCGCGCTACCTGCCGGTGACGCTGTTCTGCCAGTAGCAGGTCCCGCCCGTGTGGCCATGGCGCCGCGCAGGCCACAAACCGCCCGGTTAAGACGGCTTGCGGCTTGACCCGGTACGCGGCAGGCGCGAACCAAGGGACATGACATCGCCCGAGCCCGCTCCTCCCGCGGACCCGACCAGCTACCGGCGCCGAGGATTCGGTTTCGGCTTCTGGGCGTTGATGGTCCTTTGCCTGCTGTGCATCGCTGGCGGGGTGTTCATCGCGCGCTTTGTGCCCAGGCTGTTCCCGGCCGAGTCCAAGGCGGTGAGCGCCCAACCAGCGGTCGCCGGCAAACCCTCCGGATCCGAACCAGCGGAGGCCGCCGCCGAGACGCCCGCCCCGCCGCCAGTCGCCGTATTGCCGCCCGTCACGGTTTCCGGCGGCGGCGCCGATGTGGCCGGCCTGAAGGCGCGCATCGAACGGCTCGAACAGGGCCAGGCCGCCACCGTCCAGGCGGCCAGTACGGCCTTGGCCACGGCGGCCCTTCTGGAAGCGGCCCAGACCTCGCGTCCGTTCCCCACGGAACTGAGCCAGGTGGAGCGCCTGCTGCCCGAATCGCCGGACGTCGCCGCCCTGCGCGACCTGGCCCACAGCGGCGCGCCGACCCGGGCGATCCTGGCCGCCGACTATTCCGACGCCGCCTCGGCCGCAATCGCCGCCGCCAGCAAGCCGGGCGAGAAGGCCAGCCTGCTGCAGCATATCCGCTACGCCGTCGCCTCGATCGTCACCGTACGCCGGGTCGGCCAGGCCAAGGGCAAAGGCGCCGACGCCGTGCTGGCCCGGGCCGAACTGCAGGTCCAGGGCGGCGATCTGGAAGGCGCGCTGAACGAGCTGTCGGCTCTGCCGCCGGCCGCGCGCGAGGCCATGAAGACCTGGACTGACCGGGCCCGCAGCCGGGTCGAGATCGACCGCCGGCTGGCCGCCATCCGCGCCGCTTCCATGCGGGCGCTCAGCGTGGCCGAAGCGGGGCGCGCATGATCCGCGTCTCTCTGATCCTGTTCATCATCGCCGCCATCATTGTCGGCGGCCTGGCCCTGACGGGGGACGCCGGGTCGGCCACACTGGTGTGGATGGGCCGCGAGGTCCACATGACCGCCGCCGTAGCGGTGCTGCTGCTGTTCTTTGGCGCCCTGGTGGCGGCGATCTTCTGGAGCGTGGTGATGTGGGTGGCCAGCGCGCCCAGGCGCGCCGCGCGCGAGCGGGCCGAGACGCGGCGCAAACAGGGCCAGGAAATGCTGACCCGCGGCTTCCTCGCCGCCGCCGCCGGCGATGGGTCCGAAGCCCGCCGCATGGCCCAGCGCGCCTCTGAACTGGTTGCCGATGCGCCAGCTCTGGTCCGCGTGCTCAGCGCCCAGGCGGCCGAGTCGGCCGGCGACCTGCCCGCGGCCCGGACCGCCTACACAGCCATGCTCGGCTTTCCTGACATGCGGCTGGCGGCGTTGCGCGGCCTGATGCAGACGGCCCTTGCCCAGAACGACCGGGCCGAGGCGCTGCGCTACGCCCAGGAGGCCTACAGCCTGGAGCGCACAGCGCGTTGGGCCTGGCGGGCGATCCTGGAAGACCGGCTGGGCAACGGTGACTGGCCGGCGGCGCTGGATCTGGTCAAGACCGCCCTGTCGCGCAAGATCGTCAGCCCCATCGTCGCCGACCGGGCCCGCGCGGCTCTGCTGGCCGCCTCGGCCGCCAGCCTGGAGGAGACCAAGCCCGCCCAGGCGCTGGATTTTGCTTCGCAGTCGGCCAAGCTGAAGCCCGGCTTTGCGCCCGGCGCCATCATCGCCGCGCGCCGCATGGCCGCCGAGGGCCGCATCGGCAAGGCCTCGGGCGTCATCGAGGCGGCCTGGAAGGAGGCGACCCATCCGGCTCTGTGGCTGGCCTATCGCGACCTGACCATGGCCGAGACCCCGCGCGAGCGGGCCCGCCGGCTGTCGGCCCTGGTGGCGCTCAATCCCGAGACCCGGGAATCGAAAATTCTGGACGTGGAGCAGGCCCTGATCGCCGGCAGCTTCTCGGACGCCTCGCGCGCCGCCGAAGCCCTGAAGGACGAGCCCCTGACCGCGCGGCTGGCCGGCCTGTGGGCCAGGCTTGCTCACGCCGGTGGCGATGTGGATGGCGCCCGGGCCTGGATGGCGCGCGGCGCGGCGGCTCCGCAGGAGCCCGAATGGTCAGACATCAGTCCCGAGGGCAAGGCCTTCGCCTACACCCCCGCCGACTGGGCGCGCCTGGTCTCGACCTACGCCGAGACGGGCGAACTAATCCATCCGCGCTTTGAGCGTCGCGAGGCGGTGATCAGCGAACTGCCCCGCGTGCCCATGGCCTACGCCGCCGCCCAGGCCGTGGTGCGCGCCGCCGACACCGGCCTGACCCACGCGCCCCTGACCGACGATGCGGGGTTCTTCGCCGGCGCCTTCGACGACGCCGACGCCCCGCCGCCGTCTTCCCCGGCCCCCGACCGCCGCCGGCCGGCGCTGAGGCGCCCGCTGCCGAAACCGCGGATCGTGAAGTAGGCGCGAGCGAACCATGCGCCCGGCGGCGCGTTCTGTCTCCAGCGCCCCTTGTCGGGCAAGGAAACAGGAGAACTCTCATGCGCAAGCTCATGCTCGCATTGGCCGGTGCGGCGGCGGTAATCATACCGGCCGTCCACGCTCAGGCCGCCCCCATGTCGTCCATCTTCAACTGCCAGAAGCCGAACAACAATTCCGGCGCGGGCGCCGTCATCGGCGGGCTGATCGGCGGGGTGATCGGCAACGGCATCGCCGGCGATGACCGCCGCGACCGCGTCGCCGGCACGGTGATCGGCGTCGGCGTCGGCGCCGCCGTCGGCTCCAGCATCGGCTGCAACATGTCCGCCGCCGACACCGACCGCGCCCAGTCGGCGACTACCGAAGCCCTGAACGAGAACCGCTCGACGACGTGGGAAAACAACCGCTCAGGCGTTTCGGGCCGGGTCGATATCGTCAACACCTTCTACCGCGGCGATGTCGACGCCCGCGCGCCGGACCCGGGTTACGGGCCGCCGCGCTCACTGAACGATGTGCGCTTCGCCCGCGATGTAGCCTTTCCCAGGGAGTACGACATGATCGCCGCCCGCTATCGGGCCACCGACCGGGTCAATCTGTTCGCTGCACCGGACAACAACTCGGCGGTGCTGGGCTCGCTGCGCGATGGCGAGGACTTTGACGCCCTGGCCCGGGTGAACAGCGACTGGCTGCTGGTCGGCCAGGGTGGCATGGCCGTGGGTTATGTGATGGAACGCCGCGCCGACCTTGAAGGCAAGGCAGACCTCTACGCCTATAACGACCGTCCCGACGCCCGGCCCGTGGCCGACCGTCAGGTCTGCCGCACCTTCGACCAGACGGTGATCCACGATCATGGCCGCGAAACCACCCAGCGCTTCACTGCCTGCCAGGTCGGTGGCGAGTGGGTTGTGGACGGCTAACCTCCAACGTCATCCTCGGGATTCGACATCGTCGAACCCGGGGATGACGACTTATTTTGAGGCTCTGTCAGGCCCGTGCTTTTGGAAATGAACCCGCCCGGCTCAGCGCCGAAATTGGCGCCTTGCCCAGCTTGCCGCAGACCCAGCGGCCCGTCTCGATAACGGCGGCCAGATCGTATCCGGTGGCGTAGCCGGCGCGCTCCAGCATGTAGATCAGATCCTCGGTGGGCACATTGCCCGTGGCGCCCGGCGCGAAGGGGCAGCCGCCCAGGCCGCCGACCGAGGCGTCGAGAGTCTCGATCCCCGCCTCCACCGCCGCAAAGGCGTTGGCCAGGCCCGTGTTGCGGGTGTCGTGAAAGTGCGCGCGCAGATGAACGTTTGGCGCGGCCTTGCGGACAAGGTCGACGCGTCGGCGCGCCGTCCAGGGATCGGCGACGCCGATGGTGTCGGCGATGGCGATTTCGGCCACGCCCAGCCGCGCGGCCTCGGCCGCGATGTCGCGCACCGTCTCTTCGCTGACCTCGCCGTCAAAGGGACAGCCGAAGGTCACCGCAATGGTTACGGTGATCGGCGGCCCGCCGGTCATGCCGGCGAGGCCCTTCAGCTGATCGGCCGTCGTCGCGCCCTGGTTGGCCAGGCCAAAGCCGTCGGTGGCGGTGATCACCACATTGGCTTCATCGCAGCCCGAGGCGATGGCCCGGTCCCAGCCGCGCTGATTGAGAACAAGGCCGATCCGCTTGCGGCCGCCATTGCCGGGCAGGGCGGCCATGATGGCCTCGGCGCTAGCCATCTGCGGCACGCGCCGCTCGTTGACGAAGCTGACCGCTTCGATCCGCCGGGCGCCGGCCGCCTCCAGCCGGGCGATCATCTCCAGCCGGTCCTCGACGCTCAGGACAGCGCTTTCATTCTGCAGCCCGTCGCGCGGGCCGACTTCGACGATTTCGACGGAACGGTTCATGGCGCACGCTGGATGATCGACAGGGTCACGGGTTTTCCTTCGGCGGGGTCGTAGCCGTCAAATCGATAGACGGACCGGCCGGCAAGTCCCTTT
Source organism: uncultured Brevundimonas sp. (assembly GCA_964543805.1). Taxonomy (GTDB): domain Bacteria; phylum Pseudomonadota; class Alphaproteobacteria; order Caulobacterales; family Caulobacteraceae; genus UBA5005. The sequence goes on along the minus strand of CAZJBC010000005.1, from coordinate 17,939 downwards.
TCGGCCAGGGCCGCGGTCAGGGCGGCCTGGCGGTCAGCGGTGACGATCACCGGGCGGTTGTCGGCGATGGCCGCGGCCGCAGACGTCTCGTCGCCCAGCTGGGTCTCGGCTCCCAGGCGGAAGACCAGGCTGGGCTCGTCATAGCCATCCGAGGCAACCGGCCCGCGCGCCAGCCCGCCGCGCGGATCGAGGCCCGTGGCGGTCAGGCCGTGCAGGAGGCCTTGCGTCGGCCACAGGCGGTCCAGGCCCGGCAAAAGTCCGGCCAACAGCACCCAGGCTGTGGCCACGCCCAAACCGCAGGCGGCGATCAGCGCCCGGCCGGCGCCCGGCCTGAGCGCGGCCGCAGCGCCGGCCAGGCCCGCCCCGACGGCGAAACAGGCGGCCACGGCCGCGGCGATCCGGTCGGCGCCATCCTGGCCGAACCGCCAGGCCAGCCAGACCACCGCCGCGGCGATCACGCCGGCCGTCGCCAAGGAAAAGGCCGCGCCCGTTAGACGAACGGCCCGGCCGGCTCCTGTGTTGGTCAGGCCGGCCGCCCCCAGCCAGGCGAGCGAAATATATAGGGCCGCGGCGCCATGCAGCTGAAAGCCGGGATTGATCTCCAGCATCACCCAGGCCGGAACGAGCCACGCCACGGCCAGACGCACGCCGGGCGTCTTGCGCTCGCGCCAGGCATAGGCCGCGGCGAAGGGCAGGATGAAAACGGCGGGGAACAGCAGAGCCGGCGCGGCGGCGGTCTGCAGGCCGACGCCGGCGCCATGAACCAGGAAAGGCGTTGCGCCCTGCCAGAACAGGCCGTCGGTCGCAACGGTGATCGCCACCAGCCAGGGCCCGGCGATGGCGGCCAGGGCGATGAGCCCCCAGCCCCAGCCCAGTTTCGCCAGCCAGCGCACCTTGCGATCCAAGGCGATCAGGGTGATTCCAGCCAGTCCGGCGAAGGCCAGGACGACGGGTCCCTTGATAAGAAAAGCGGCGATCAGGCCGGCCCAGAAGATGATCCGGTCGCGCTTTCGCAATCGCCCGTCCTCCCACACGGCCGCGTAGAGGTGGGCGAAGGCGGCCAGCATGATGGCGCAGGCGGCGGCGAACAAGGCGTCCGCCGTGCCCAGGTTGGCCAGGGTCAGGCCCAGGAAGCTTGTAGCCATAAGGGCGCCGGCGACGAAGCCGGCTCTCGCCCCGAACAGCCGCCGACCGCCGACGACCGCCGCCGCTGCGCACAGGGCCAGGCCCAGCAGCGACGGCAAACGGTAGGCCCAGATGGCCCGGGCCTCAGGCCTTCCCGACGCAAGGACGCTGGCCGCCTGCAGCCAGTGGGCGCCCGGCATGGTTCCGCGGCGCAGACTGTCCTGGAAGCGGATGTCAGTAGGATTGTGCTCTTCCAGCATCTGGGCGCTGACCTGGGCGAACACCGCCTCGTTGCGGTCGACGACCGGCAGGGTGATCAGGCCGGGCAGGGCGCAGACGGCGGCGATCAGGGCGGCCAGGGCCGGCCCGCGCCATCCATCCATCCAGGTCCTGGGTTGCGCCATTCGCAAACTCTCATAGCACGGGTGCGGGATTGCCTATGGCGGCAAAGCGATTAACCCTTAGCGTTCGACGCCTGATGCGACGAGTCGAAGTCGCGCGCCAGGCGGCGCCAAAGGGGGACGTCCATGTTCGCAGCCCTGCCGCTGCTCGCCTTGCCGGTGTTGGTCTACAACATCCTGGCCCTCACCCTGAAAGGCGGCTTTGCAGCCGCCTACGCCAAGGATCAGCTATCGGCGCAGGTGTTTGCGATTCCCATGACGTCCGGCGTGGTCTGGCCAGTCAGCCTCAGCGACCTGATCCTGGCCGGCGCCCTGGTGGTGCTGTTTGTCGAGATGCTGAAATCGACCAGCAGCCAGAAGGTGGCGATCGTCAGTCACTCGCTGTCGATGGTGCTGTTCGTGATCTGCCTGGTGGAATTCCTGATGGCCCCGGCCTTCGGGACCTCGACCTTCTTCCTGCTGATGTTGATGGTGCTGCTGGACGTGTTGGCCGGGTTTATCGTGACCATCGCCTCGGCGCGGCGGGACGTGGATTTCCACAGCAGCTGACGGCGGGCGGTTTAATCGAGCACACCTAAACCAGGCGCGCCCTAGCTCAGGCCGATAAAGATCAGGGCGACGATGGCGATGTCCAGCGCCTGGGCGCCGTGGCGGGCAAACTTGCGGATCGTGCGGGCCATGTGGCGCCTTGCGTTGGAAACGTGGTTTCCACATCGCTAAGCAAACTTCATGCCATTGTTTATGGCGCTAGCGCTCGGCTTCGCCTCGCTGCCTGAGCGCTAGATTTCCGTCTTGGTGATCACGCCCTTGGCGGGGCGGCGGTCGCCGGGGCCGGACCATTCGGCGCCCAGATAGGCGTGGCGGGCGGCGTTCAGTACGGGTTCGCCGCCGCGCAGGCCGCGTTTCTGGCCTTCCTGACCCAGCAGCTGGGCCTCAAAGGCGGCGGCGGGCGGCTCTTCCTGGCGCAGGGGCGCTACGGGGACCGGCAGATTTGTCCCGGGTAGCGGCGTCGCCTCTGCATCTTCGTGCGCCAGGGCCGGATCGGTCCGGCGCCGGCCGGCCCGGCGCTCGGCGCTCATGGCGCTGACTGGCGTAAGGGAATCACCCATGCCGCCGGTCTAGGCCGGGTTGGTTAAGATGTGGTGGCCAAGCGCTCGCGCATCCGCCACGCCCAAAGTCAGGGCTTGGACGCCAGTTTCTCGATCTGGGCCTGCATGGCCGACAGCTGGGCTTTCAGGTCGTCCAGGGCGGTGTCGCCCGCGGCGGCTGCGGCTGCGGGTTTGGCCGGCTCGCCCTTGGCGGACGCTGCGGCCTGGCCGGCCTGGGCGGCGAAGCCGAAGGGGGTGAACATCTTCATGGCCTGTTCGAACATCTGCATATTCTGGCGCACCTGTTCGTCGATCGGCTTGATGCCGGGCAGGGGCACGGCGCCGGCGAACTGTTTGCGGAACTGTTCCTGCTGGCGGGTGAAGCTGTCGAGCGACATTTCCAGATAGGCCGGCAGGAAGGACTGCATCGAATTTCCGTAGAAGCCGATCAGCTGACGCAGGAACTGCACGGGCAAAAGGCTTTCACCTTCGGCGTTGTTTTCTTCCTCGAAGATGATCTGGGTCAGGACCTTGCGGGTGATGTCCTCGTTGGTCTTGGCGTCGTATACGACGAAGTCGACTCCATCGCGGACCATCTCGGCCAGGTTATCCAGGGTGATGTAGGTGCTGGTCGCCTTGTTGTAGAGCCGGCGATTGGCATACTTCTGGATGACGACTTTTTCCGAGCCGGCTCCGCCTTCTTTAGCGCCTTTGGTCATTGTTCCGCCCTGCACAATAAACTTCGCTGCGGTGCAGTATTGCGGATGCGAAGCTGCGGCGCCAGCGCCATTTTTGCCGCAGCATTTTTGCCGCAGCATTATGCAGGGGATTAGCGTTCGACGCTGAGGCCCAGGGTGTAGTGGCCGGCCTCGCCGGCGTTGTAGGACACCAGGTGAATCTCGTAGGTCCCATCGGCGGGGAGCACCACCTGGATCAGCGAGTCGGTGCCGCCGCTGGTTTCGTCGTCGTTGCTCTCGAGCCACTGGTCCTGCCGCGGACGATTTATGTCGCCGAGATAGAGCACCGGGTCGAAATCGCCGGAGACCGCGCTGATGGTCACCTTGTCGCCTTTCTGACCGGAGAAGGTGAAGGCGTCATAGAAAAGGCCCGTCGCATCGCGCCCGCCGCCGGGCTTGAGTTCGCCGCGCACGACCCGCCCGTAGACGATCGGCGTCGGCGCCGGTTTGCGTTCGGCGACGCCCTTTGAAACCTTCAGGGTGAACCGGCCGCGCGCCGAGGCGGACACCGCATTGGCCCGGATCTCGTAAGCGCCCGCCTGGGGCAGGGTGTAGAAGATCTGGGCGTTGGTGCCGCCGCCGCCGTCGTCGTCGGCGACGATGTCTTCGCTGGAGCCCGCCCGGCGCAGAACCAGGTAGGCGTCGAAGTCCTTGGAGGTCATGTCGATGGTGATGCTCTGGCCGGTCTGGCCGTCGAAAATGAACGACTGGTAGGGCGTGCCATCGGTGTGTTTGGGCGATTCAGCGGTCAGTTCGCCCTGCAGCGACTGGTCGACAGCGATGTGACGGTTGGCGACGCCGGCCTGCAGCGAAATGCTGTAGCGGCCCATCTCGCGGCGCACGAGGCTGTTGGCCTTGATCTGGACTTCGCCGCCAGCCGGCGCCGTGAATTCTACCCTGGAGTTGGTCACGCCGTCCTGGGCGTCGTCGTTTTCTTCCGACAGGCCGCCAGGCCCGGTCACGTGCAGATAGGTGTCAAACTCATCGGAGTTGAGCGTGACGACATAGCTTTGGCCGGCGACGGCCTGGAAGGTGAAGAGGTCGTAGTAGCTGCCGTCCTCCATGAGCGCATCGCCCGCCGCCAATTCGCCGCGCAGGGTCTCGCCGACGCCGATCTGGCGGGCCGCGGCGGGTTGGGATGATGGCTGGGCGAACGCCCCGCCGGCCAGGATCAGCGCCGCGGTCAACAGCGCGGCGATACCTGTCTTTCGATCCGCGATCATGGTCTGGCCCGCGCCTCCCTGAGGTTCCAGACTGCATAGCGGTTGGCCGAAGGTTGTAACAGGCGCTTTTGCGGACGGCGGCGGCTGGAACCAACGGGCCAGGTGTGTGGAATGGGATGACTCTGACGGTGCAAGTGTGCCATTAGGGCGCCCTCTCAGCACCCTTAACCCCCTAAGGCCGCTCATGACCGACATCGTCATCGTTTCCGCCGCCCGCACCCCGGTCGGCTCCTTCAATGGCGCGCTTTCCAGCCTGCCGGCCCACGACCTGGGCAAGATCGCCATCCAGGCGGCGATCGAGCGGGCGGGCATCAGCGCCTCTGATGTGGACGAAGTGATTCTTGGCCAGGTGCTGCAGGCCGGCGCCGGCCAGGGCCCCGCCCGCCAGGCTTCGATCAACGCGGGCATTCCGGTGGGCTCGCCCGCCTGGAGCCTGAACCAGCTGTGCGGCTCGGGCCTGCGCGCCGTGGCCCTGGCGGCCCAGCAGATTTCGGAAGATCCGAGCCTGGTGATTGTCGCCGGCGGCCAGGAGAGCATGAGCCAGTCGCCTCACGCCGCCAATATCCGCGGCGGCCAGAAGATGGGCGATCTGTCGTTCATCGACACCATGATCAAGGACGGTCTGTGGGACGCCTTCCACGGCTATCACATGGGCCAGACGGCCGAGAACGTCGCCTCGCATTACCAGATCACCCGCGAGGACCAGGACCGGTTCGCGGTGACCTCGCAGAACCGCGCCGAAGCCGCCCAGAAGGCCGGCAAGTTCAAGGACGAAATCGCGACGGTGACCATCAAGGGCCGCAAGGGCGATGTCGTCGTCTCCGATGATGAGTTCATCAAGCCGGGCGTGACCTACGAAAGCATTTCGGGCCTTAGGCCGGCCTTCAACAAGGAGGGCTCGGTCACCGCCGCCAACGCCTCGGGGATCAATGACGGCGCCGCCGCGCTGGTGCTGATGAGCGCCGACGAGGCTAAGCGCCGGGGCTTAAAGCCTTTGGCTCGCATCGTGTCCTGGGCCAACGCCGGCGTCGCGCCGGAAGTCATGGGCACCGGGCCGATTCCGGCCATGCAAAAGGCGCTGAAGAAGGCCGGCTGGAAAGTCAGCGATCTTGATCTGGTCGAATCCAACGAAGCTTTCGCCGCCCAATCCCTGAGCGTGGTTCGCGAATTGGGCCTGGATCCGGCCAAGACCAACGTCAACGGCGGCGCCATCGCCATCGGCCACCCGATCGGCGCCTCGGGCGCACGTATTCTGACCACCCTGCTGCACGAGATGAAGCGGTCGGGCGCGAAAAAGGGCGCCGCCACCTTGTGCGTCGGCGGCGGCATGGGCGTGGCCATGTGCGTCGAGGCGGTCTGAGACCGCCGGAACAGATTTAATTCCAAAGAGGACTTCATGAGCAGAGTTGCACTTGTCACGGGCGGGACCCGCGGAATCGGACGCGCCATCACCGAGCGCCTGAAGGCCGACGGCTTTGCAGTCGCGGCCGGCTATTCTGGCAACGAGGCGGCGGCCAAATCCTGCGCCGACGAGCTGGGCGTCATGGTCGTGAAGGGCAATGTCGGTTCGTTCGAGGATTGCGCTCGCGCCGCCAAGGAAGTCGAAGCCCACCTGGGTCCCATCGACGTGCTGGTCAACAACGCAGGCATCACCCGTGACGCCGTCTTCCACCGCATGACGCCCGAGCAGTGGAGCGAGGTCATCAGCGTCAACATGAACTCGGCCTTCAACATGACCCGCCAGGTTATCGACGGCATGCGCGAGCGCAGCTGGGGTCGCATCATCAACATCAGCTCGATCAATGGTCAGAAGGGCCAGATGGGCCAGACCAACTATTCGGCGGCCAAGGCTGGCCTGATCGGCTTTACCAAGGCCCTGGCCCAGGAAAACGCCAAGAAGGGCATCACCGTCAACGCCATCGCGCCGGGCTACATCGACACCGAAATGGTGCAGGCGGTGCCCGAACAGGTGCTCGCCGGCATCATCGCCGCGATTCCTGTGGGACGACTGGGCCATGCCTCGGAGATCGCGGCGGGCGTGGCTTTCCTGGCGCGGGAGGACGCCGGTTTCATCACCGGCGCGACCCTGACCATGAACGGCGGTCAATACATCACCACCTGACGCATGGACGGATGGGTCCAAAATTCGCCCAGATTGCGCCTTAGCTCTCAGGGCATGGGACGGACCTGCCTTGCAAGTCTGCTGGGGACCGCGGCGATGATCGCAGCGTCCGCTTGCGCGCCTGTCGCCCAGGCGGAGAGCGTCGGCCTGATCGCCTCGCAGGTCCAGACCCTGCCCCAGTCGGGCGGACTGAAGCTGAAGATCACGCCGCGCGGCGATCTGCTGGAAAAGATGCAGGACGCCTCGCGCCGGGCGACACGGGTTCTGGGCCACGACGTGCTGTTTGACGCCCCCAACATGAGCGCCCAGTCCGCGCCTCTGGTCGCCGACGTCGCCGCGTCTACCGCCCAAGCCTTCGAAGACAGCGCCCTGGTGCTGAACGGGCGGGAAAAGACCATCTCCATTCGCAAGGTGCTGTTCGTCGAGGCCGACAGGCCGGACGCCAGGCTCGAGGGCGACGTCCTGAGGATTTCCATCGCAAGCCAGTTGGGCGCCGCCGGCCGGCCCTCGGCCGAGCGTATTTTCCATGTCCTGGCGACCCAAGCGACCATTTAGCGCAGTCGGCGGCCCGTCCAAAATCCGCCCCGATCCCGGTGCTATTGCCTGCTGATGGCGTCTCGACGATCTTTCTGTGTGGCTGCGGCGGCGGTGATATTCGCCGGTTGCGCCATTGCGAGCGCGGCCATGGCCCAGCCGCCGGGTCCGCCGCCGCCGGGCGCGGCGCTGATCGACCGCTTCAATCAGATGCTCGGCCGCGGGCGCGGACCGGCCGGTCCGCCGGTGGCTCACTATGTAGCCGAGGGCGTCGCCGAGTTCACCTTTGACCAGACCGGAGGCCCGCCCCTGGTTCAGTTTCAGGGCAGCCGCGAGATCCTCGCCCTGACGCCCCAGCCCGCGCCGCGCGGAGACCTGATCTTCAAGAACGATGTGGGCGATCCAGTGCTGCGCTTTTCGCGCCTCGGCGGTCTGACGGTCTACACCTCGGCGCACCCGGAAGGCGCCCCGGCGGCTCTGGTGGGGATGGCCACGCCGATCAAACTGCAGGGCATCCAGGACGCGGCCGAGTTGTTTGGCCGCGAGCGTCTGGTCTCGCGGCGCATCAGCCGGGTCATGCAACGCGACGTGGAGGTGGACGTGCCCGACATCGGGCCCGAGTCCTGGACCCTGGTCGCCGATGTGATCAATCTGGCCGCCGACGCCTTTGAAAAGAGCGCCGACCGCATCCGCCACGATCAGCGCCTGCCGCATATGGATCGGCTGCTGGTCGTTGAGGGCGACAAGCCCGACGTACAGGTGAACTACGACACCGTGCAGATCACCGTCGCGCCCGCCCGGGGCGCGGCCGGGCGGCCCTCTTCAGTCCGTATTGCGCGCACCCTGACCCACTAGGGCCCGGACTCTAGAAAACGTCCTTGGCCGCGCGAATTTCGGCGAATGCGCCAGCCGGCGACAGCTGTGGACGCAGGAGCGGCGCGCGCAGGAAGGGATTGGTAGCCTTCTCGGCCCCGATCGTGGTCGGCACGGTGGCTATGCCATGCTCCCGGTCGGCGAAGACCTCATCGGCGCGGGCGCGGACCGCCGGGTCACTGTCCACTGATAGAGCGAAACGGGCGTTGGCGGCGGTATATTCATGGGCGCAATAGACTGTGGTGGCGTCCGGCAGGACGGCCAGCTTCTGCAGGCTTTGCCACATCTGTTCGGGCGTGCCCTCGAACAGGCGGCCGCAACCCATGGCGAACAGGGTGTCGCCGACGAAGGCGATGGCGTCGGCCTGATCGTAATAGGCGATGTGGCCGCTGGTATGGCCGCCGACATCCATGACCTTAAGGCGGGTTGCGCCCAGCATGACCGTGTCCTCATCGACGACCACCCGGTCAATAGGGGCGATGCGGCTGACCTCCGACGGGCCGATGATGATCGCGTCGGTCGCTTCCTTGACCCGGGCGTTGCCGCCGGCGTGATCCAGGTGCCAGTGGGTGTTGAGGATGAACGACAGCCGCCAGCCAGACGCCTCGATCTCGCGCAATATGGCTTCGGCGTCGGGCGTGTCGACACAGGCCGTGACGCCGGTTTCAGCGTCGCGGATCAGGAAACCGTAGTTGTCGGATAGGCAGGGAAACTGACGAACGGAGAGCGGCATGACGATTCCTCCTAGGCAGCCTATACCACCTGAATGCGTCTGGATGTTCTCAAGCTGCGAGAGTTTTACGCAAGTCCGCTGGGCTCGGCGGCCAGGACCATGGTTTCGGCCAAGCTGGCCCAGGCGTGGGGCGACGGCGCCGGCCTGGATATTCTCGGCCTTGGCTACGCGACGCCCTATCTTGAGAGCCGCAGGCTGACGGCGCGGCGAACCATCGCCGCCATGCCGGCAGCGCAGGGGGTAGAGGTGTGGCCAAGCGGCGGGCGGGTGCTGTCGTGCCTTGCCCAGGAATCGGCCCTGCCGTTCCGCAACGCCTTGTTTGATCGGGTTCTGCTGATCCACGCCCTGGAGGAAAGCGACGACCCGGAAGCCATGATGCGCGAGGTCTGGCGCGTGCTGGCGCCGTCCGGAAGGGTGATCATTGTCGCCGCAAATCGCCGGGGACCCTGGTCGAACTCCGACGCGACGCCGTTTGGCCACGGCCGGCCATACACCATCACCCAGCTGGAGACTCTGACGCGGGAAGCGGAGCTGGAGCCGGTGGCCTGGTCGCGAGCACTTTACGCGCCGCCCTGGCGCTGGACGGCGCGGTGGGCTGATGGACTGGAACAGGCCGGGCCGTGGTTCTGGCCGATGTGGTCGGGGCTGATCCTACTGGAGGCGGTCAAGCAAACCTTTGCCGTTCGCCCCAAGGGCCGGCCGGCGCCGGCGCGGGTGTTTGCACCCGGCGGCTTCAGCCCGCAACCGACGGCCCGTTCGACCGATCGATCACAATGCGCAGGATTCGCGACCGGGGAACTGGAAAACCCCGGAAGGACCCGCTAGACCCTTTCCGGCTGCAGCGCGTCCACGGGGACGTTATTTCGCCTTATCTGTGGCCTACCTCGCGGACCGTCCGCGTTTGGGGAGACTTCGCGTTTTGGTTTCGGGGATCTTGATGAAGCGTTTGTTGGCCGCCGCCGCAGCAGCACCGCTGTGTTTTGCGGCCCAGGCAGCCCTGGCGCAGACGACCATTACGACCAATTCGGTCACGCCTCTGGCGACCTCGACGACCGGCGATCTGACGGTTGCGATCGGCGCCGGCGTGACCGTACGCACCGGCGGGCCAGTGGTCACCGTCGACAGCAACAACAATGTCTTGGTCAATGGCAGCATCAGTGCGCGCGACAGCGCCAGCGGCGGCACGGGCATTCTGGTGACGACGGGCGCGGGCGATCGCACTTCCAATATCACGATCGGCGGCGCCCTGGGCGCGGACGACACCGTCGCAGCGGTTGATACGGATGGCGACGGCGCCCCGGATACGCCCTTTGTGACGCCTGGGACCGTTCGATACGGCATTCGCGTGACGGGTCCGGGAACCTACCACGGCCAGATCGGCGAGCCTTTGGGCGGCGTTATCTCCATCAAGGGGGACAGCGGTTCGGCCGCCATAGCGATCGAATCCAAATTTGTCGGTGACCTCCTAATCAACGGCAGCGTGGGAGCTCTCGGCGACAACTCGTTCGGCATTCACACCACTGCCGATATGACCGGCCACCTCACCATCTCCGGTACGATGAATATCCAGGGCGGCGGCGCAACAGCGATCGCACTCGACGGAAACCTCGACGGGCAGTTTCTGATCGACGGCGTGATCACCAACTCCGGCTTCCGCTATCTGCACAAGTCCGATGTGCCCAAAGGCGCAGTGCTCAACGCCAGCGACCTGCTGATCGGCGGGCCCGCCGTGCGGCTGCAGGGCAACATCACCCATGGCTTTGTCATGGATGCGCCGCCTCCGATCTGGGACTTTACCGACGCCAACAACGACGGCGTCTACGACAATATCGACCAGGACGAAGACGGCGTGCCCGATTCGGCCGAACAGACCGGCCAGATCGTGAACTATGGTTCGGCCCCGGCCCTTCTGGCAGGCTCGACCTCATCGATCACTTTCGGCAACGTCGGCACCGGCTTCCTCAATAAATACGGGATCATCATCCGCGGCGTCCTGCAAAGCAGCGGGATCTACGACGGCATTTCGGCGACCGGCGTGCAGATCGCCGGTCTGGGCGGAACCGTGGACACGACCGGCGGCCTAAGCGTCACCGGTCAGGTCAACACCCAGGCGTTCAACGCCAACTCCACCGGCGTCATTCTGGGCTCCGGCGCCCTGGTTCCCATCATCGACGTCAATCACGGGCTGATTTCGGCCGGATCGCTAACCATCGAGGGGACGGTGGTCACCGCCCGCGCCCTGGTGATTGACGCCGGCTCCAACGCGCCGGTTCTCAACAACAACGGCACCATCAAGGCCGGCGTCAACGGCCCGGCCGGCGACGCCATCGCAGTGGTCGACCACACCGGTCTGCTGGCGACCATCAACAATACCGACACGATTCAGGCCACGGTTCGCACCACGGACGGCACCGCCGCCAGCGTGGGCGACACCATTGCTCTGGACCTGCGCGCCAACACCACGGGCGTGACCATCGTCCAGAACCCCAACACAACGCCGAAGAACACGACGGTCCCGACGATCCAGGGCGATATACTGCTTTCAGCCGGCAATCAGAACGACTCGGTGACGGTCAATACAGGCACGACCCAGGGCCTGATCTCGTTTGGCGGCGGTACAGACACCCTGGCCATCAACGGCGGAGCGACCGTCGGCGGCGGGCTGGCCAAGGGAACGGGCTCGCTGGACGTTAATGTCGGCAACGGAACCCTGGCGCTGACCAGGACGTCAACAGCGAATGTGTCCACCTTCGAGCTGGGCTCACAATCCATCCTGACCCTGTCAGCCGACCCGGTGAATATCGATCCCGCGCAGCGCGTGGCGGCCCTGAACATCAGCGGTCAGGGCCAGTTTGACGCCGGCTCCCAGATCAAGATGCAGTTCGTGCACAAGCTGGCCGGTGATCAGACCTTCACGGTCGTCACCGCGGGCAATCTGGTGAACCACGGCGTTGTGTCCGACCTTAGCGCCCAGCTGCCGGTCCTTTTCGTCGGCCAGATGACTGTCAACACCAACACCATCACGATCGCCGCACGCCGCCGGACGGCTGCGGAGCTGGGTCTGACCGGCGGTCGCGCCCAGGAATATAATGCGTTCTACAGCGCCTTCGACGCCGATCCCGCTGTGGAGAGCGATTTCCTGTCGAAAACCACAGTCGGCGATTTCTCTAAACTTTACAATCAGTTCCTGCCGGATTACTCCGGCGGACCGTTCAAGACCTTGTCGGGCACCGTGCGCGAGGCCATGGCGGCCCAGGCGGAAAACCCGACGGGACTCCAGCCCGATCAACCGCGGTCGTGGCTGCAGGAAGTCGGCATGACAGTCAAACAGCAGACGGTTGACGACGTTCCCTACCAGACCGGCGGCTTTGGACTGGTGGGTGGGTACGAGCGTCCCGTCGCCGGAGGCGGTTTTGCCGGTGTGTCCGGTTCGTACATGTCCTCGGAAATCCGCAACAAAGACCGCTTCCTGGGCTCGCACCTTTCGGCCTCGGCGGTGACGGCGGGCGTCTACTGGCGTCAGCCCAAGGATCAACTGGTGCTGGACGCCGACCTGACCGGCGGATTTTCCTGGTTCGACAGCACCCGCAAGATCGTCGATCAGAACTCGATCGGTCAGCAGCTTCTGGTCCGCACCGCCAACGCCAACTGGACGGGCGGCCTGGCCGCCGGGCGGGTCGGGGCGACCTACAATCTGCAACTCGGCAAGGTCTACCTGAGGCCCGCCGCCGACATCGACGTTGTCTATATGGGCGAGGGCGGCTACCGCGAATCCGGCGGCGGCGCATCCGTCAACCTGAACATCTCGAACCGCAGCAACTATGAGGCGGCCGCCCAGGCCGGCGTCATCCTTGGCGGCACCTTCGGGCGCAGCTACCACTGGAGTCCGGAACTGGAACTCGGCTACCGCTCGATTCTGGCCAGCGCCAGCGGCTCCACCACGGGCCAATTCGTCAGCGTGCCGGACTCGACTTTCACCATCTCGGGCCTGGCCCGCGAGAAGGGGCTGTTGATCATCCGCGCCGCCATCCGCGGTCAGGGCGCCTATTCGGCGATGTCGTTCGAAGCCGGCGGCGAAGTCGGCAGCAACTACTCGGCCTATACGGCGCGGTTCGTCATTCGCTTCGTCTTCTAGTCCACTTAAGGCCTAGAGAAGCCTGTCGCGTGCGTCGTCATGCGTGACGACCGGGCTTTCGCCCCGCGACAACAGAAAGATCGCCGCTTCCGCGCGCCAGTTTTCCAGCGCGCGGCCTGGCGTCATCGGGCGCGCGGGCTTGCCGCGAATCAAGGCTGAGGCCGCCTCGATACGAAAGCCCAGGTCTTCGGCCAGATCGGTGAAATCCAGCAGGGTGCACAGGTGAATGTTCGGCGTCTCCCACCAGGGCGTTGGCAGGGATTTGGTGGTCGGCATACGCCCGCGCGTCAGCAGAGACGCGCGCACCCGCCAGTGGCCGAAATTCGGAAACGACACGATGGCGTTGCTGGCGATGCGCAACAGCTCGATCAGCACCGCCCGAGGATCACGCACTGTCTGCAGGGTCTGGGACAGGATGGCGTAGTCGAAGGCGTCGTCCGGATAGTCGGCCAGGTCGCGGTCGGCGTCGCCCTGCACCACGGCCAGGCCCCGCGCCAGAGCGGCCGAAACGCCGGCCTGGCTGATCTCGAGACCCCGGCCGTCGACCTGCTTTTCCTGGGCCAGCAACTCCAGCAGGGCGCCTTCGCCGCAACCGATGTCGAGCACCCGCGCGCCTGGGCGCACCAGTTTCAGAATCTCGCGAAAGTCTTCGCGCGCCTCGGTCATGTCAGGCCGCGCTCGTGGCCTGTCGCCGACAAGAAGCCGGTGAGCGCTGAATGCATTTCCGGCTCGTCGAGCAGGAAGGCGTCGTGGCCCTTGTCGCTGACCACCTCGAGGAAGCTGACGCGCGCGCCGACCGCATTGAGGGCGCGGACGATCTCACGGCTCTCCCGGGTCGGGTAAAGCCAGTCGGAGGTGAAGCTGAGCACGCAGAAGCGCACGCCCCGCGCGCCCAGAAAGGCCTTGGCCAGCTGGCCGCCGTGTCTTGCGGACAGGTCGAAATAGTCCATCGCCCGGGTGATGTAGAGATAGGCGTTGGCGTCGAAGCGCTCGACGAACGCCACCCCCTGATGGCGCAGGTAACTTTCCACCTGGAAGTCGGCGTCAAAACCCCAGGACAGGCCGTCGCGCTGCAGGCCGCGGCCGAACTTGCGCTGCAGGGCGTCCTCGGAAACATAGGTGATGTGGGCGCCCATGCGCGCCACCGCCAGCCCCTTTTCAGGACGCACGCCGGCGTCGACATAGTCGCCGCCGCGCCAGTCGGGATCGGCCATGATCGCCTGACGGCCGACTTCGTGCAGGGCGATGTTCTGCGCCGAGTGTTTGGCGGTGGCTGCGATACAGATCGCCGAGAACAGCCGGTGCGGGTAGTCCGCCGCCCACTGCAGCACCTGCATGCCGCCCATGGAGCCGCCAATCACCGCAAACAGGGTCTCGATGCCCAGTGCATCGATCAGCATGGCTTGAGCCCGCACCATGTCGCCGATGGTCAGCACCGGAAAGGTCAGGCCATAGGGCTGGCCGGTGGCGGGATTGAGCGAGGCCGGACCGGTCGAGCCCATGCAACCGCCAACCACATTGGCGCAGATGATGAAATGCCTGGCCGGATCGATCGGCTTGCCAGCGCCGACCGCCTTGGACCACCAGCCCGCCTTGCCGGTCACCGGATGGGGCCCGGTGACGTACTGGTCCAGCGTCAGGGCGTGGCAGACCAGGATGGCGTTGGATTTATCGGCGTTCAGTTCGCCCCAGGTCTTGTAGGACAGCTCGAGATTTTCCAGCCGGGCGCCGGAATCCAGACGCAGGGGCGCATCGGCCGGAAATCGCATGATTTCCGACTCTCGCGCAGCGTCTCTCCGTCGTTCCGTGCTCAGCGGCATGGCATGCTTGGACCGCGCGGCTTTGCCGCTGTCAACCGCTCCTACCGCAACTCGTGAAACGCGGTTATGAGCAGGCGACAATTGGGGGAGGCTTCATTGCGCCGTCTGGTGCTCATGCGACACGCCAAGGCCGAGCGGCACAGTGCGGACGGAAGCGATTTCGACCGGCCCCTGGCGCCGCGCGGGCGCAACGATGCGGCGCTGATGGGCAAGGTGCTGGCTCAGGCGGGGGTGCGACCCGACAAGGTGGTCGTCTCGTCGGCCGTTCGCACGCTACAGACGTGGGAGGCCCTGTCGCCGGCCTTTCCGGATGCCGAGGTGGTGACGACCCGCGCCCTTTACCATGCGGAGCCGGGCGTGATCCTGAGCGTCATCGAGCAAGAAGACGACGTTGAGTGCCTGATGGTGGTGGCGCACAATCCGGGCGTCCACGCCCTGGCCCTGAGGCTGCTGCAATGGGCTTCGGCGCCGCCGTCGATCCAGGCAAGGTTCGAGCGCGGCTTTCCCACTTCCACTGCGGCGGTGTTCGAGATCGATGAGGCTGGGCGGGCAACCTATGACGGTCTCTATCTGGCCGCCGAGCACGGCGGCGGCGGCGGCGAATGAGCGGCCTGCACGATCTGGCCAACCTGGCCTTCGGACTGCTGGATCCGGAAGAGGCGCACGGGCTGGCCATTCGGGGCCTCAGGGCCGGCTTCGGACCCAGGGATCATGGTCCGGACGATCCTGTGCTGGCGACCCGGCTGGCCGGCCTGGACCTGCCCAATCCGGTTGGTCTGGCGGCGGGTTTCGACAAGAACGCCGAAGTTCCGAACCCCATGCTGGCCGCCGGTTTCGGCTTTGCCGAGTGCGGCACGGTCACGCCTCTGGCGCAGGAAGGCAACCCCAGGCCACGCCTGTTTCGCCTGCCCGCCGACCGCGGCGTGATCAACCGGCTGGGGTTCAACAACGAGGGTCTGGAGGCCTTCGCCCGGCGGTTGGGCGCGCGGCGGCGTATGGGTGTGGTCGGCGCCAACATCGGGGCCAACAAGGATTCGGTCGATCGCGTCGGCGACTACGTCAAAGGCCTGATGCGGTTGTGGGGATTGTCTGACTATTTCACCGTCAATATTTCCTCGCCCAACACGCCGGGCCTGCGCGGTCTGCAGACGAAGGCGGCGCTGGAGGATCTGCTGGGCCGTCTGTCCGAAGCGCGCGCCGGGCTGAAGGATGAGGGCGACTATCCGGTGTTTCTCAAGGTCGCGCCCGACCTGGCGCCGGACGAAATCGAGGCGATCGTCGAGACCGCGGTTACATTCAGCCTGGATGGGTTGATTGTTGGCAACACCACGCTCTCGCGGCCGCTGTCGCTGCGCTCGCCTCTGAAGGCCGAGACGGGCGGGTTGTCGGGCGCACCGCTGATGGACCTGTCGACGCGGGTGTTGGCCCAGTTCCATCAGGCGGCCGCCGGGCGCCTGTCGCTGATCGGCGCCGGCGGCGTCGCCTCGGGCGCGGACGCCTATGCCAAGATCCGGGCGGGGGCCAGCGCGGTGCAGCTCTATTCGGCCATGGTCTATGAGGGGCCCGGCCTGGTTCAGCGGGTCAAGCGCGAGCTGGCCGCCCGGCTCAAGGCGGAAGGCTACGCCAGCGTCTCGGACGCCGTCGGCGCGGGGCTGCGCGCATAAGCCCGTTTGCAGGTCGGGCGCGGGTCAGGTAACATTTCCGTTATGGCCGACGACGCCCCCAAAGATTCGCGTCTAAGACCGCGGCTGACGCTGGTGTTGCCGGGCGCCAAACAGAGCGAACAGGCGCGCCGCCTGTTGTGGCCTGGCGGTCTGTCGGCCCGTCTGCTGGTGCTGACCGTGCTGTTTGTGGCCGTCGCCGAGCTGCTGATTCTGGCGACCTCCCTGGCGACGTTTGAAGAGGGCTGGCTGAAGGACCGGGTTACCCGCGCCGAAGTGGCGATCCTGGCTTATGACGCGGCTCCGGCGGGCATGATCACCAACACCATGCGCAGCCAGATCCAGGACCGCGCCGGCGTGATCCAGGTGAACTTCCAGAAGGACGGCATCAAGGGCGCCTATTTCCCTCAGCCGCCGGTGTTCAACACGCCCTATGTCATCGACCTTCGCCAGTCGGATTTCGTCACCTGGCTGACCGCGCCGCTGACCACCCTGACCAGCAAGAAGGGCAGCAATGTGCGGGTGTTCCAGTACACGGCAGGCTACCCGCGCCCCGACTATCTGGAGATCGTCGCCCCCGATGCACAGCTGAAGCAGGAGTTGGTGACGTTTGTGGTCCACCTGTTCTGGCTGACCGTGCTGATCTCGGCCGGCGCCGGCGTCGGCGTCTATCTGGCCCTGAACTTCTTCCTGGTGCGGCCGATGCAGATGATCACCCGGGCGATGGAGCGCTTCCGCGCCGACCCGGACGATCCGGCCGCGCACATTGAGCCCTCCGGCCGCCGCGACGAGATCGGCCGCGCCGAGATCGAGCTGAACCGTATGCAGGCCGATGTCACCGCGGCGCTCAATTCCCGCTCGCGCCTGGCCGCCCTGGGCGAGGCGGTGGCCAAGATCAATCACGACCTGCGCAACATGCTGACCAGCGCCCAGCTGGCCTCAGAGAGGTTGTCGCTGTCAGCTGATCCGTCCGTCGCCAGCGCCTTGCCCCGGCTGGAGCGCGCCCTGGACCGCGCCGCGAAACTGACCACTGAAGTGCTGGCCTATGGCAAGAGCGAGGAGCCGACGCCGGCGCCGTCAATGGTCAATCTGAAGGACGCCGTGGCCGCCGCCGCCGAGGACGCGGGCGTCGAGCGCAATGGCGTGGCCCTGATCACCAACCTGCGGGCCGGCGACCGGGTAAAGGCCGATCCGGACCATCTGCACCGCATTCTGCTCAATCTGCTGAAGAACGCCCGCCAGGCGGTCAGCGGGCCGGACCGGCGCATGCCCGGGACGATCCGTCTGACGCTGAAACGCAGCGATGACGACAGCATCATCACCATCGCCGACGACGGGCCAGGCGTGCCGGCCCGCACCCTGGAGAACCGGTTCCAACCCTTCACCGGCTCGTGCCGGCCGGGCGGCACGGGTCTTGGCCTGGCCATCGCTCGCGAACTGGCCCAGGCGCATGGCGGGGATCTGGTGCTGAAGAAGACGGGACCTGG
>CAZJBC010000004.1:0-23358 GCA_964543805.1 uncultured Brevundimonas sp. | reverse complement strand
GGGCTCGCGCCGCGCGGGAGAAGACGCTGTGTGTCCCTCCTGAAAAGCGCGCGATCCCGCTTCCGATCTCCGGGCGGCCCGAAGAACAAGAGAAGGATCTCTATCAATGGCTTCCATCAACAGCCTCGGCGCGCGCGCAACCCTCAAGGTGGGCCGCAAGAAGTACGCTTATTACAGCCTCCGCGCCGCGGAGGAAGCGGGCCTTTTGGGCATCCGCAATCTGCCGATCTCGCTCAAGGTGCTTTTGGAAAACCAGCTGCGCAACGAAGACGGCGCCGGCACCGGCGGCGACGACTTCAAGGCCTTCGCCGCCTGGCTCGACAGCCGCGGCTCGGTCAGCCACGAAATCAGCTTCCGCCCGGCCCGCGTGCTGATGCAGGACTTCACAGGCGTGCCCGCCGTCGTCGACCTGGCCGCCATGCGCGACGCCATGGCCGCCCTGGGCGCCGATCCAGAAAAGATCAATCCGCTGAACCCCGTCGATCTGGTCATCGATCACTCGGTCATGGTCGATAATTTCGGCACCGCCAACGCCTTCGAACAGAACGTCGACAAGGAATATGAGCGCAACCTGGAGCGCTACCGCTTCCTGCGCTGGGGCTCGAAAGCCTTCAACAACTTCCGAGTGGTGCCGCCCGGCACCGGCATCTGCCACCAGGTGAACCTGGAGTATCTGGCCCAGACCGTCTGGACCGCCGACGAGCAGGGCGACACGCTCGCCTATCCCGACACTGTGGTTGGCACCGATTCCCATACCACCATGGTTAACGGCCTGTCAGTGCTGGGCTGGGGCGTCGGCGGCATTGAGGCTGAGGCCGCCATGCTCGGCCAGCCGATCCCCATGCTGATTCCCGAAGTCATCGGCTTCAAACTGACTGGCGCCATGCCGGAAGGCGCGACCGCCACCGACCTGGTGCTGACGGTGACGCAAATGCTGCGCAAGAAGGGCGTGGTCGGCAAGTTCGTCGAGTTCTTCGGACCAGGGATCGACAAACTGACCATCGAGGACCAGGCGACCATCGCCAACATGGCCCCCGAATATGGCGCGACCTGCGGCTTCTTCCCCGTCTCCAGAGCCACCATCGACTATCTGACCGCCACCGGCCGCGACAAGGACCGTGTCGCCCTGGTCGAGGCCTACGCCAAGGAACAGGGGCTGTGGGCGGAAGAGGGCGTCTCGCACCCCGAATTCACCGACATGCTGGAACTGGACCTCTCCGAAGTCATGCCTTCGCTGGCGGGGCCCAAGCGCCCGCAGGACCGTGTGCTGCTGAACGAAGCGGCCGCCAGGTTCGCCGAGTCCCTGGCCGGCGAGTTCGGCAAGCCGGACGAGCAGCCCCGCACCAAGGTCGAGGGCGAAAAGTTCGACGTCGGCCATGGCGACGTAGTCATTGCGGCCATCACCTCCTGCACCAACACCTCCAACCCCAGCGTGCTGATCGCCGCCGGTCTGGTGGCTCAAAAGGCCGTGGCCGCTGGCCTGACCGTCAAGCCGTGGGTCAAGACCTCGCTGGCCCCGGGCTCGCAGGTCGTCACCGACTATCTGTTGAAGGCCGGCCTCACCAAACCGCTGGACGCCCTGGGCTTCAACCTGGTGGGCTATGGCTGCACCACCTGCATCGGCAACTCCGGTCCCCTGCCGCCGGCCATTTCCAAGGCCGTGCAGGACGGCGATCTGGTGGCGGTCAGCGTCCTGTCCGGCAACCGCAACTTCGAAGGCCGGGTCAATCCGGACGTGCGCGCCAACTATCTGGCCAGCCCTCCCCTGGTGGTGGCCTACGCCCTGGCCGGCTCGATGAAGATCGACCTGACCACTGAACCCCTCGGCAAGGACAAGAAGGGCAAGCCCGTCTTCCTGAAGGACATCTGGCCGACCACCCAGGAAATCGCCGACATCCAGCGCAAAGTGGTCACCTCGGCCATGTTCGCCAAGCGCTATGGCGACGTCTTCACGGGCGATACGCACTGGCAGGGCATCGCCATTACCGGCGGCCAGACCTATGCCTGGGAAGGCGACAGCACCTATGTGGCCAACCCGCCCTACTTCGAGGGCATGTCCATGACCCCGGCCCCGGTGAAGGACATCATCGAGGCGCGCACCCTGGCGATCTTCGGCGATTCCATCACCACCGACCACATCAGCCCGGCCGGCAACATCAAGAAGTCCTCGCCCGCCGGCGCCTATCTGACCGAGCACGGCGTCAACGCGCTGGACTTCAACTCCTACGGCGCGCGGCGCGGCAACCACGAAGTGATGATGCGCGGCACCTTCGCCAACATCCGCATCCGCAACAAGATGACGCCGGAAATCGAAGGCGGGGTGACCAAGCACTATCCCTCCGGCGAGGTCATGCCGATCTATGACGCGGCCATGAAGTACCAGCACGAAGGCCGCCCCTGCGTGGTCTTCGCCGGCAAGGAGTACGGCACCGGCTCGTCGCGCGACTGGGCGGCCAAGGGCGCCAAGCTGTTGGGCGTGCGCGCCGTGGTGGCCGAGACCTTCGAGCGCATCCACCGCTCGAACCTGGTCGGGATGGGCGTCCTGCCCCTGCAGTTCAAGATCGACGGCTGGCACAAGCTGGGCCTTACCGGCGAGGAAATCGTCTCGATCCGGGGCCTGACCGATCTGTCGCCGCGCCGGACCCTTACCGTCGAGCTTTACCGCCCGTCGGACGGCCGCGTGGCCCGCTTTCCGGTCATCTGCCGCATCGATACGCCCACCGAGCTTGAGTATTTCAGGAACGGCGGGGTGCTGAACTACGTGCTGCGCAACCTGGCCCGCGACGCGGCGGCCTGACAGGGTTCGCCGGTCACATCAAGTTGAGGGGCGCGAGTCCCTCAATTTCGTCTATTGCGGCCCCATGCGAGCCGCGTCCCTAGCTCTGGTAGGCGTGCTGACCTGCGCCCTGCCGGCGCTGGCCAGGGCCCCTGTGCTGGTCGAGCTTTACACCAGCCAGGGCTGCGGGACCTGCGCCGAGGCCGGCCAGCTGATCAACCGTCTGGCCGACCGGCCGGACCTGTTGCCCCTGACCTTTTCCGTCGACACCTGGGACTATCTGGGCTGGACCGACACCTTTGCGCGGCCCGAGTTCGGCGACCGCCAGCGCAGCTTTTCGGGCCACTGGCCCCGCCAGGCGATCTTCACGCCCCAGGTTGTCGTCGCCGGGCGGGGCCAGGCCCGGGCCGACGAGACCGAAACGGTCGAAAAGCTGATCCGGCGGGCCGAGGCGTCCGATCATGACGGTCCGAAAGTGCGTCTTGGCCACGGCCGGGCGACCATCGGCGATGCGCCCGGCGCGGCGGCGGGGGCCGATGTCTGGCTGATCCGCTATGATCCACGCAGCCAGGACGTCGAGGTGCGCAAGGGCGAGAACGCCGGCCGCACCCTGACCTACCGCAATGTGGTGCGCGAATTGGTCAAGCTGGGCCGCTGGGACGGGCGCAAGCGCAGTTTCGTCCTGCCGGCGGCCAAACAGGACGGCCTGACCAGCGTGGTGGTGCTGCAAAAGCCCGACGGCGGCGAAGTGCTGGCCCTGGCCAGCAGCTGACGCGCTCAAGCAGCGAGGCGTCGCCGAGCGGTAGCGCAACATAGAATCCCCCTGGCCACCTTGCCCGCGCCTGCAAAGCCGCTCAATTAGGGGCATGGCTTCCGCCGCCGGACCCGAAATCGAACGCCTGATCGCTTTGCTGGCCAAGCTGCCGGGGCTGGGGCCGCGTTCGGCCCGCCGCGCCGCCCTGGCCCTGCTGAAACGCCGCGACCAGCTGCTCACCCCCCTGGCCCAGGCACTGTCGGACGCGGCGGAAAAGGTTACGGTCTGCTCCACCTGCGGCTCGCTGGACACCCGCAATCCCTGCGTCATCTGTTCGGATCCGAACCGCGATGGCGGCCTGATCTGCGTGGTGGAGGAAGTCGGCGCCCTGTGGGCCCTGGAGCGGGCCGGCGCCTATCAGGGCCGCTACCAGGTGCTGGGCGGCCTGCTCTCGGCCCTCGACGGCCGTGGCCCCGAGGCCCTGCGCATCGAGGACCTGATCGCCCGGGCGGCCTCGGCGCGTGAAGTGATCCTGGCCCTGCCCGCCACGGTCGATGGCCAGACCACCGCCCACTATCTGGCCGACCGCCTGGCCCCGTCAGGCGTTGCCGTCACCATGCTGGCCAGAGGCCTGCCCGTCGGCGGCGACATAGACTGGCTCGACGACGGCACCATCGCCCAGGCCATGCGGGCGCGGCGGCCGGCCTAGGGGACACGTTCCGGAAGACGCCGATCGCGATGATTACCGGCGATTGCCGGGCCGTGAGGAACGGGTATCATGCGTCGTCGGTGGGGGGTCAGTCATGAAAATTCGAGCTTGGGTTTTGGCGGTCGTGCTGCTCGCGGGCGCAGAGCGCGCGGCCGGCGCCTCGCACGAAGTTCTGTACGGCCCGCCGCCCGCCTGGGTGAAACCGCCGCCGGCGCCCACCGCTAGCGCCACACCGGCCGGTGCTCCGGTGAGGATCATCTATTCCGACCAGCAGACGCGCCTGGATTCAGGCGGCGACGAGACCTACGCCGCTTACCGGATGAAGATCCTGACGCCCCAGGCTCTCAGCGCCGGCAATATCGCCGCGACTTGGAATCCCAGCTCGGATGATCTTACCGTCAATGTCCTGAAGATCTTTCGCGGCGACACCGTGATCGACGTCCTGGCGACGACAAAATTTCAGGTTATCCAGAGGGAAAACAACCTCGACTACAACATGCTCGACGGTCAGCTGACCGCCACCTTGCAGACACCCGGCTTGCAGGTCGGCGATGAGCTGGAATTCGCCGCCACCATTCGGCGAAGCGATCCGGTTCTGGGACAACGTTCGACCGGCTTCATGCAGATGCCCCTGGCCTCAACGCTTGGCGCCCACCGCGCGCGCCTGGTCTGGACCGACCCGAAGACTGTCCGCTGGCGCGCAAGCCCGGATCTTGGCGAAAGCCCCCTCAGCGACACCAACGGTCAGCACGAACTGATCTTCGAATTGCGCGACCCCAAGTCCGTCGTCATCGCCGATGGGGCGCCCGCCCGGGTCAATATGCGGCGAAATATCGAGTTTTCCGGCTTTTCCAGCTGGGCTGACGTGTCCAACCTGTTCGAACCTTTGTTTGAGCAGGCCTCTAGACTTGCGCCAGATTCCCCCGTGCGCGAGGAGGCGGCGAAGATCGCCGGCGCAACAAGCGATCCGGTGCAGCGGGCAGAGGCGGCGCTGAAGCTGGTGCAGGACAAGATCCGCTACGTCTATGTCGGACTCAACGGCGGAAACTATCGGCCCGCCAGCGCCGACGAAACCTGGGCCCGCCGCTTCGGAGACTGCAAGGCCAAGACCGTTCTGCTGATGACCCTGCTACGCGAGCTGGGCGTCTCCAGCGAGGCGGTGCTGGTGAACCCCGAGGGCGGCGACGGCGCGGACGAGCGCCTGCCGACGCCGTTCGCCTTTGACCATGTTCTGGTTCGCGCGACCATCGGGGCCAAGACCTATTGGCTGGACGGCACGCGTCTGGGCGACGAGCATCTATCCACCCTTCCCGCGCCGACCTTCCGCTGGGCGCTGCCGGTCCGGTCCGGTCCAGTGACCCTTGAGGCGGTGCCGGCCGAACCTTTGAGCCTGCCACAGCTGATCGAAGTGACGACCATAGACGCCAGCGCCGGCTTCGGAGTTCCGGCAAAGGTCGAGGTCGAGGAGGTCTTGCGCGGCGACGGCGTGTTTCAGATGAAGTCTCAGCTCTCAGGCCTGTCGCCGGAAGACGCCGAACGGGCCGAAAAGGCCTACTGGCGCCAACAGGCTACCTGGTTCGAGCCGGGTGCGGTTTCGTGGCGTTATGACGAGGCGCAGAGTCTTGTGGTGCTGAAGGTGACCGGTCAGGGACGCCTCGATTGGGACGGCGACGATCAGGACGGCCGCAGCTATCAGATTCCCGGCGCGGGGTTTACGCCTCCCAACGAGTTTCGCCGCCCCGCCGAGCAGGATCAGGCGGCGCCCTGGGTGACCGGTTTCCCGCGCTTCCGCTGCTGGGTGACAACCATCAAACTGCCGGCGACGACCTCAAAATGGAAATGGGACTATGGCTCGTCGCCGGTGAATTTGCGGATGGGCGGCGTTGCCTACTGGCGCCAGGCGAGTCTTCAGGCCGATGTCATGCGCACGGTGATGAGCAGCAATGTCTATTTGCCGGAAATCACCGCCGCCCAGGCCCGAGAGGTCAATAGCCGGCTGCCGAGCTTCGACAACAAGATCTCGACCGTCTTCCAGCGCGAAAACACCAGAGCGCCAGTCAGGGGCGCGGCGCAGGCAGCGGGTCCACAGTCGACGAGCGATGCGCCGCCCATCGACTGGACCGGCCCGGCGCCGGCCTGTTCGGCGCCAGCGAGCACGACGGCTTCCGTTACGCGTTGAGCCTGGCAGGCCGTTCCCGGCTTTCACCGGCTTCCGACTCCTGATACGGAACGGACCATGAACCCCGCCATCATCCTCGCCATAGCCGCCTGCGCCGTCGCCGTTCTGATGCTCGGCTGGGCGCTGATGGAGCGCGGACGGGCCAACCGGGCCGAGGCGCGGGCCTGGGCCTTGTCCGAACGCGGCGCCGATCCGGCCCAGATCGAGATCCTGCGGGCCCAGGCGGCCGAACAGGCCAACACCGTCGCCAAGGCGCTGATCGAGCGCACCGACGAGACCTTCCGCGCGCGCGACGAGCTGGCCCGCCAGAAGCTGGAAGCCCAGCTGAAGCCGGTGGCCGAGACGCTGGCCAAGTTCCAGGAGCAGGTCACCGCTATCGAAAAGGGCCGCGCCGAGGAAACCGGCAGTCTGAAATCCCAGATCGCCTCGCTTATGGAAGCCTCCATGGCCACCCAGCACGAGGCGCGCAAACTGTCGGCGGCTCTGCGCCACGGCGGCGGCGTGCAGGGCAACTGGGGCGAGCAGATGCTGCGCAATGTGCTGGAGCTGGCCGGCCTGCGAAAGGGCTTCGACTTTTTCGAACAGGTGACCATGGACGGCGACGCCGGCAAATTGCGCCCCGACGTCATCGTCAAGATGCCGGGCAACGCCGCCTTCGTCATCGACGCCAAATGCTCGCTGACCGCCTATCTGGAAGCCCAGGACGCGACTGAAGACGTGGGCCGCGAAGCCGCCGTCATCCGCCATGCTGCCAGCGTGCGCGGCCACGTTCAACAGCTGTCGGCCAAGGCCTATTGGGACGCGCTGGAGGTCTCGCCTGATTTCGTTGTCATGTTCGTACCCGGCGACGGGATCCTGGCCAGCGCCCTGGAGCGAAATCCCGGCCTGATGACCGAGGCCATGGAAAAGCGGGTGATCCTGGTCACGCCCTCGACCCTGTTCGCCCTTTGCAAGGCGGTGGCCTATGGCTGGCGGGTCGAAGAGCAATCGCGCAACGCGGTGCGCATCGCCGAACTGGGCCGCGAACTGCACAAGCGCCTGGCCGACATGGCCGCCCACGCCCAGGGCGTCGGATCGGCCCTGGCCAAGGCGGTGGACAAGTACAACGCTTTCGTCGGCTCGCTGGAAAGCCGCGTGCTGCCCAAGGCCCGGGAGTTTGAAAAGCTGAAGGTCGATTCCGGAACCGAGATTCCCGATGCCGAGGCGCTGGAATCCACCATCCGGCCGCTGACCCGGTTCGAGCCGGAGGATGCGCCGAAATCGCGCCCCGCCTTGACGGTGGCCAAGCCCTAACCTACCTGACCGATATGGCCGTTCGCGAAATCCTCACCGTCCCCCACCCCGTGCTAAAACAGGTCTCGACTCCCGTCGATGGCGTCACCGACGAGCTGCGCGCCCTGATGGATGATATGCTTGAGACCATGTACGCCGCGCCCGGCATCGGCCTGGCCGCCGTGCAGATCGGCGTTCCTCAGCGCGTCATCGTCATGGACCTGGCCCGCGAGGGCGAGCCGCCCGCGCCGCAGTTTTTCGTCAATCCGGAAATTCTCTGGAGTTCGGAAGAGCTGATCGCCTGCGAAGAAGGCTGCCTGTCGATCCCCGAGATTTATGACGAGGTCGAACGCCCGGCCAAGGTGCGCATCCGCTATCTGAACCGCGACGGCGAGACCATCGAGGAAGAGTGCGACGAGCTATACGCGGTCTGCATCCAGCACGAGATGGACCACCTGGAAGGCATCGTCTTCATCGACCACCTGTCGCGCCTGAAACGCGACCGGGCGGTCAGCAAGGTGAAGAAACTGGTCCGGGCGGCGTAATCAGCTCCCCTCATCCTCGGGTTTGCGTCCTTCGAGACGCCCGCTGACGCGGGCTCCTCAGGATGACGGCGAACGGGGACATCCCAGGAATTTCGTCATCGTGAGGAGCGCCCGACGGGCGCGTCTCGAACCACGCACCTACTTCCTGTCCGGCGTCACCGCGTCCTTCACATTGGCCGCGCCTTCCTTGACGGTCGCGCCGACCACCTTGGCGCCCTTCTTGACCTCGACCGCGCCGACCTTGGCGCCCTTGACCACGACATCGGCGCCTTCCTTGACGGTCTTCTTGGCGTCCGTGGCCAGGTCACCGGCGCCTTCCTTGGCCTGTTCGGCGCCGGATTTGGCGGCGTCGCCAGCATCCTTGGCCAGGGCCGTGGCGTCCTGTTTGACATTGGCGAGCGCCGCGTCGGTCTTGTCGGCGGCCTTTTCCTGATCGGTCTTCTGGCAGGCGGAGACACCCGCCAGGGCGAGGACGGCCGCAGCCGTGATGAAAAATGTCTTCATGTCGCAAGCTCCCGAACGTCGCGATTCCAACTACCGCGCTCGGTCTGGGTTCCGCCCAGGCGATCGCGCAGCTAAACACCCCATATGCGTATCGCCTTCCTGGGAACCCCGCAAATCGCCGCCGACTGCCTGGAGGCCATCGTGCACGCCGGCCACGAGATCGCCTGCGTCTATTCCCAGCCGCCGAAGCCGCGCGGCCGCGGCCAGGCCCTTCAGGCCTCTCCAGTCCAGGCTTTGGCCGAACGCCTCGGTCTGTCCGTGCGCACGCCTGGCTCCATGCGCGCGCCGGACGAGATCGCCGCCTTCAAGGCTCTCAACCTCGACGCCGCCGTGGTCGTCGCCTATGGCCAGATCCTGCCCGGCGCCGTGCTCGATGCGCCGCGACGGGGCAGTTTCAACCTGCACGCCTCGCTGCTGCCGCGCTGGCGGGGCGCGGCGCCGATCCAGCGCGCGATCATGGCCGGGGATGCGGTCACCGGCGTGCAGGTCATGCGCATGACCGAGGGTCTGGACGAGGGCCCGGTCCTGCTGACCACGCCCTTGCGCATCGACGCGGACGAGACGGCGGGCAGCCTGTTCGCGCGCGCCGCGATCGCCGGCGCAAATCTGCTGGTCGAGGTCCTGCCGGCAATCGCCGAAGGCCTTGCCGTCGAAACGGCCCAGTCCGCCGAGGGCGTCACCTATGCGAAAAAGATCAACCCCGCCGAGGCGCGGATCGACTGGACCCGTTCGGCCGTCGACATCGACCGCCAGATTCGCGGCCTGTCGCCCTTTCCCGGCGCCTGGTTTGAGGCCGCGTCCGACAAGGGACCGGTGCGCATCAAGGCCCTGCTTTCGCGGGTCGAGGACGGAGCGGGCAAGCCGGGAGCTCTGCTCGACAATGATCTGCTGATCGCCTGCGGCGCGGGCGCGGTCCGCCTGCTGAAGGCCCAGCGCGAAGGCAAGGGCGCGCAGGGCGCCGCCGACTTCGTCCGGGGCTTTCCTCTGCCTGCGGGGACGCAGGTTTCCTGATGCCCCGCTACAAGCTGACCATCGAATATGACGGCGGGCCCTATGTCGGCTTCCAGATCCAGGAGGCCCTGCCGACCGTGCAGGCCTCGCTGGAACGCGCCGTGCTGGCCTTCAGCGGCGAGAGCGTGCGCGTCCACTGCGCCGGGCGCACCGACACGGGCGTCCATGCGACGGGTCAGGTCGTGCACCTGGATCTGACAAAGGACTGGCGGCCCGACGTGGTGCGCGACGCCTTGAACGCCCACCTGGTTCCCGAGCCGATCGCGGTGCTGTCATCCCAGCGGGCCGGCGAGGAATTTCACGCCCGCTTCGACGCCATCGGCCGCCGCTATCTTTACCGCATCCTCAATCGCCGCAGCCCGCCGGCCGTCGAGCAAGGCCATGTGTGGCTGGTGAAAAAGCCGCTGGACGCCGAGGCCATGAACGCCGCGGCCCAGGTCCTGATCGGGTTTCACGACTTCACCACTTTCCGCGATGTGCGCTGCCAGGCCAAATCGCCGGAAAAGACCCTGGATACGGCGCGCATCTGGCGCGAGGGCGCCGAGGTGAAGCTCGAATTCGCCGCCCGATCCTTCCTGCATCGCCAGGTGCGTTCCATGACCGGCAGCCTGGTCGAAGTCGGCGGCGGTCGCTGGACGGCGGACGATCTGAAAGCGGCGCTGGAGGCGTGCGACCGCAAGGCCTGCGGCCCGGTGGCCCCCGCCGATGGCCTCTATCTGGTCGAGGTGACCTATCCGAAGGCGGAGAAGTAGCGCTCGATCAGGCGCTCATAGATCGCCGACAGGGCTTCGATATCGGCCACCGGCACGGTCTCGTCGACCATGTGCATGGTCGCGCCCACGAGGCCCAACTCCACGACCGGGCACAGCTTCCTGATGAATCGGGCGTCGGAGATGCCGCCGGTGGTGGCCAGTTCGGGCGCCTGGCCGGTCACATCGGCGATCGCGCCGGCGCAGACATCGACGAAATCGCCCGGCTCGGTGATGAAGGCGTTGCCGGTCAGCTTGGGCGCCAGTTCGATCTTGCCGTCAAAGCCTTCGCCGGCCAGACGGCATTCCTCCTCAAGCCAGGCGATCAGGCTGTCGCCGTCGTGGGCGGGATTGAAGCGGATATTGAGCCGCGCCGCAGCCTTCCCCGGGATGACATTCGTGGTCGGATTGCCGACGTCGATGGTGGTGACCTCCAGGTTCGAGGCCGGAAAGCGCGGATAGCCCTCGTCCAGCACCCGGCTTTGCAGCACGTCCAGCAGGCGGATCAGCGTCGGCAGCGGGTTCAGCGCCAGATGCGGATAGGCCACATGGCCCTGTTTGCCTTCGACGGTGATGACGGCGTTCAGGCTGCCGCGCCGGCCGATCTTCAGTTGATCGCCCAGCCGGGCCGATGAGGTCGGCTCGCCCAGCACGCAGTGATCGACGCCCTCGCCCTGCGCCATCAGCGCCTCGACCACCGGGCCGGTGCCATCGATGGCCACGCCTTCTTCGTCCCCGGTGATCAGGAAGGACAGCGAGCCCTTCACCAGCCCACGCGCGCCCGCCCGTCCTGCGGCGGCGGCGAAGGCGGCGATGGCGCTCTTCATGTCGGCGGCGCCGCGGCCGATCAGCCAGCCATCCTCAACGGTCGCGGCGAAGGGATCGTGGCTCCAGCCCGCCGCATCGCCCACCGGCACCACGTCCGTATGGCCGGCGAAACACAGGTTGGGCGAAGCGTCTCCCAGCCGCGCATAGAGGTTCTCGATCTCGCCGAACTTCATCCGCCGGCAGGAAAAGCCGATGGATTTCAAGGCCTCTTCCAGCACGCTCATGCAGCCGGCGTCGGCCGGTGTCACAGACGGGCGGCGGATCAGGGCCTGGGCGAGGGCAAGGGCGTCGATGCTCATGTCACGCCTCTTACGATTGGGGGCCGACGAAGGAAAGCTGTGGATGAACCGGCTGTCACAGCTTGTTCACATGTCCCGGACGGTAGAATCGTGAAAGCCTTGGAACTGACATCTGGAACTTCCTTGGCCCGCCATGCGTTGGGGGGTCGACGTCAAAATTCGGGCTCGCTTTCACCTGACCTTGAAGGACCATCGCCATGCGCACCGTCGCCCGTCGGCAAAATCCCTTCGCCTTCCTTGGATCCATGGTGTGGGTTGCTGTCGCTTCCTTTGTCGCCGGGTTCGCCGGGTTCCTGATTTTCGGCGCGACCCTGGGGAAATAATCCCCTTTAGCCGCCTCGCGCCACGAACCAGCCGTTCTTGAAACCATCGTTCGCCTTTCCATAGGCCAGAGGCTGGCCGTCCGGCGAGCGCACCGATCCGCCGGCGGCCTCCAGCACCGCATGGCCGGCGGCGATATCCCATTCCATCGTCGTGCCGTGGCGCGGATAGATGTCGGCGTCGCCCTGGGCGATGATGCACAGCTTGACCGAGGAATCCATCGGCTGGCGCTGGTGAAAACCGTACTGCTGCGCCAGGGCGTCGGCGGTCTCTGGCCGCATGGTGTGGCTGATCAGGCAGAGCGCCTCGCCCTCCGGCCAGCGGCGTACATACACCAATGCCTCGTCAGCCCCCGGTCCGCGCCGCATGGCGCCGGCCGCCGTCGTGAACCAGGTCTGGCCCAGCGCCGGGGCGTTGACCGCGCCGGCTACCGGGCGGCAATGCTCGATCAGGCCGATATTGACCGTGAAGTGCGTATCGCCGCGCACGAAGGCCTTGGTGCCGTCCACCGGATCGACCAGGAAGAACCTCGGGCCGATGGCGTCGGGGGTGCCGAATTCGCTGGCGTCTTCTTCCGAGATCACCGGTACGCCGGGAAAGCGTTCGCTCAGGCGTTTGAGGATCAGGGTCTCGGCCTGACGATCGGCCTCGGTGACCGGACTCATGTCGGCCTTGGAATCCACCGTCAGGCCCGAACGCCACAGGGGCAGGATCAGGGCGGCGGCTTCCTCGACGATGTCGGCGAGAATTCGCCCCGTATCAGCGTTCGATGTCATGGCCCGCTTCCTGCCACGGCGCGCGGCTTTCCCAAAGGGGCAAATCAGGCCATTTCGGCGTCATGACCGAGACCTCGACCCCCGCCCTGCCCCGGCCCGCGGAACTGGCCGCCCTGCTGGCCGCCAAGCTGTGCCACGACCTGATCAGCCCCACCAGCGCCATCGTCTCGGGCGTGGACCTGATCGAGGATCCGGAAAGCCAGGACATGCGCGAAGACGCCATGGCCCTGATCATCTCCTCGTCGCGCAAGCTGGGGGCGCTGCTGCAGTTCTGCCGGGTGGCCTTCGGCGCCTCGGCCTCGGCCGACACCTTTGACGTGCGCGACCTGAAAAAGCTGGCCGAGGGCTATTACGAAACCCAGAAGGCGGACCTGGACTGGGCCGTGACGCCGGAAAGCGTCGGCAAGCCGGCGGCGCGCGCCCTGCTCAATCTGGCTCAGCTGGCGTGCGGGGCCCTGCCGCGCGGCGGAAACGCCCGGATCGAGGCGCAGACTGACGGCGACGGCCTGCGCCTGGCCGCCATCTCGAGCGGCCTGCGGGCCAATCTGCGCCCGGAAATCATCGAGGGGCTGGAAGGCCGGGCGATGAGCGAGGGCCTGGGCGGCCACTGGGTGCAGGCCTATTATCTGTCGCTGATCGTCGCCGACGCGGGCGGCTCGATCAGCCATGAAGCCAGCGAGGAGCGGGCCGTCATCACCGTTTGGCTGCCGGCCGACTGATTAAAAATTATCACCGTTTTCTCACCCTCCCTTAACCCTGGGCGCGCGATACAGGGGCTGAAAGTCTGGGAGAAGAACGCCTTGGTGAGGACCTGTCTTGTGGTCGACGACAGCCGGGTGATCCGCAAGGTCGCCGGCCGCATCATCGAAGACATGGGCTATGAAGTCGCCGAGGCCGGCGACGGCATGGAGGCGCTTGCCTGGTGCCGCGCGGCTATGCCCGACGCCATCCTGCTCGACTGGAACATGCCGGTGATGAACGGCATCGAGTTCCTGCGGGCCCTGCGCGCCGAACCGGAAGGCAAGACGCCCAATGTCGTGTTCTGCTCGGTCGAGAACGATCCGGCCCGCATCGCCGAGGCCCTGGACGCGGGCGCGGACGAATACATCATGAAGCCGTTCGACGGCGAGATCATCACCTCAAAACTGTCGATGATCGGCCACGCCGCATGAGCCCCGACAATATCGAAGCCCTGAAGATGATGGTCCAGTCGCGCGCCGGCGTGCTGATCAATCCGGACAACACCTATCAGATCGAAAGCCGCCTGGGCCCGCTGGCCCGGCGCGAGGGCTCAGCCTCGGTCGATGCTTTGATCACCGCCATCCGCGCCAGCCGCGACGAGCGGCAGATGTGGGCGGTGACCGAAGCCATGGTCAATACCGAGACCTGGTTCTTCCGCGACGACGAGCCGTTCCAGCGCCTGCGCACCGACCTCTTGCCGCGGCTTGCGGCGGCGCGGGACCGGCCCTTGCGTATCTGGTCGGCGTCCTGCGCCAGTGGCCAGGAGGCCTATTCCCTGGGCATGTGCATCGCCGAGGAACACTCCAGCCTGGGCGAGGCGCGGTTCGAGCTGTTCGGCTCGGACCTGTCGGAGGCCTGCGTGCAAAAGGCCCAGTCGGGGCTCTACACCCAGTTCGAGGTGCAGCGCGGCCTGCCGATCCGCCTGCTGCTGCGCTATTTCGAGAAGCAGGACGAGATGTGGAAGGTCAAGCCCGACCTGTCGCGCGCCGTGCGCTGGCGGCGGATCAACCTGTTGTCCGACCTGACGCCGCTGGGCCAGATGGACGTCATCTTCTGCCGCAACACGGTCAGCGCGCTCGACCGAACCTCCCGCCGGCGGGTGTTGGAGCAGCTGCGCGGCATACTGGCCGATGACGGCTATCTGTTCCTGGGCCTGACGGAGGCCGCCGACGACATCGAAGGTTTTTATTCGGTCGCCGACCTGCCGGGGCTCTATACGCGCACACCACAGCGCCAGGTCGAAGCGGCCTGATCCACGCCTGCCGCGGCAGGCGATGAATCTTCGACGGATTCGCCAAGCTGGACCGTTTATCCTGCAGTTCATCCCGAACGGGGGCGTTCGAGGCAGGAGACGATAGCATGTCCAAGACCCGCAACCTTCTGATCGGCCTGGCCGGCGGCGCCATCTTCCTCTACGGCGCGGCCAGCTTCGCCCAGCCCCCCGGACCGCAGGGGCCCGGTCCGGCGGCCCAGCAGGGCGGCCCGGGCGGGCCTGGCGGCCGTGGCGGTCGCGGCGGCGATCCGGCCCTTCGCAACCAGATGATCCACCAGCGTCTGGCCATCACCCCTGCCCAGGAATCGGCCTTCAACGCCTGGATCGCGGCCACGCAGCCGCCGGCCGGCCCGCCCCCCGCCGACCAGGGCCTGACCACGCCCCAGCGGCTGGATCGCCAGCTGGCCCAGCTGCAGGCCCGGGTCACGGCCACCAAGACTTTCTACGCGGGCCTGACCACGCAACAGAAACAGACCTTTGACGCCCTGCCGCCGGAAATCGCCCTGGGCGGTCCGGCCCCGGGTCGCGGCGGCGCAGGCCCGGGCGGCCGGGCGGGGCGCGGTGGCGGACGGCGCGGCGGCGCAGGCGGCCCTCCGCCCGCCAACGGCGGCTATAATCCGCAGTAGTCCCTCTCGCCGAGGATAGAAGGGCGGTTCCGGCGCATCTTGCCGCCGGGGCCGCCTGCCTCTAAGTCCTTCCCATGTTTCTGGCCAATCCTCAGCGGTTCATGGATTTTTCCAGGTGGGCCGCACCGATCTTCGGCGTTCTTGCCGCGGTCTTGCTGAGCGTCGGCTTCCTGCTGGCCTTTTCCGCGCCGGAAGGCGCCGATGGCAGCGGCGGCCAGGGCGATTCCATCCGGTTCCTGTTCTACCACCCGCAGCTGGCCACCATGTCCATGGGCATCTATGGCGCCATGGCGGCCAGCGCCTTTTTCGGTTTCGTGTTCCGCCACCTGCTGGCCGACGCCGCCGCCCGGGCCGCAGCGCCCCTGGGCGCGGGCTTCACCTTACTGGCACTGGCCACAGGATCGCTCTGGGGCGTCAAGTCGTGGGGCACCTGGTGGATCTGGGACGCCAAGCTGACGGCCGAGCTAGTGCTGTTCCTGCTCTATCTTGGCTACATGGCCCTGCTGGCGGCGATCGACGATGAGACCAAGGCCACCCGGGCGGCCAACATCCTGGCCATGGTCGGGGTGATCAACCTGCCGATCATCTATTTCTCGGTCTACTGGTGGAATTCGATCCACCAGGGCTCGTCCCTGGGTCCGGGGCGCCTGGGACCGGGCTATGTGGCGCCGTTCTTCATCAACATGCTGGGGATGGTCTGTCTGTTCAGCGCCCTTTGGCTGGTGCGGGTGCGGGCCGAGGTCTGGCGGCGCAAGGCCGGGGCCCTGGCCATCGCCGCGGCGGGGAAAAGTTGATGACGCTTGATTTCGACGCCGGCAAATACGCCCCCTACGTCTGGTCGGCCATGGCCGCCATCGTGGTGGTCCTGGGCGGGCTGACCCTCGATACCCTGCTGCGCGCCCGCAAGTGGCGCAAACGGGCTGAAGAACTGGAAGCGCGAAAGAAGGCGGGAACGCCGCGGCCATGAAGCGCCTGATCCCGTTCCTGCCCCTGGTGGCCCTGGTCCTGCTGGGTGGGCTGTTCGCTTTCTTCGCCTTGCCTAAAAATACGACTCGTATCGAGCCCGATTTCACGGTGGGCAAGCCGGCGTCGGAACTGATGCTGCCCTTTCTGGAAGGCGGGCCGCCGGTTTCACTGTTGGCTCAGATCAAGGGCCCGGCCCTGGTCAATGTCTTCGCCTCCTGGTGCGCGCCGTGCCTGCAGGAAGCGCCCTTCCTGGGCGAACTGCACAAACAGGGCGTGCGCATCATCGGCATCGACCAGGGCAAGGGCGGCGTTGTCGACAATCCGTCAGACGTGGCCGATTTCCTGGCCCGGGGCGGTGATCCCTTCAACGTCATCCTGGCCGACCAGAAGGGTCAGGCGACCATCGATTTCGGCGCCACCGGCCTGCCCGAGACCTTCGTGGTCGATTCCCGCGGCATGATCGTCGGCAAACATACCGGTCCCCTCTGCAGCGAAGCCGATGTGGCGGCGCTTATGACCCTTCTTCAGAAGGCGCATTAACGCCTCGTTAACCACGATTGGCCAAGGTTTTGACCATGGCCGCCATACCGCCGATTTCAACCACCAGCCCTCAGGGCCCCGCGCCCGTGGACCGGCTGGCCGATGCGCGGGCGGCTTTCTTTCGTCAGGCCCTGGCCAGCGCCGCCGGCCCCGCCGCCCAGGCCGTGCGCGCCGCGCCGGTCGCGGCCGCGCCGGCGGTGGCGCGGACCGCTCCTGCGGCGCCGGCCTTCGACCCTGACCGGCCCATGCGCCCCGGCTCGATCATCAACATCCGGGTCTAGGTCTTCATCTTCCCTCTGGCGCAAGCTCGGCTTTCGCGCAAAGTTGGCGCAAAGCCCGCGTCGCCAAGGCGGGATCATCCGGGGAAACGTAACCATGCTCAGCCGCCGCACCCTTGCCGCAACCCTCGTCGTCGCCCTTTGCGCCAGCGCCACCGCGGCCCTTTCGGCCAGCGCCGCCGGCAATACGGCGCCGCCGGACAAGCCCGTTCCCTATGGTCAGCTGGACGGCTATCTGGCCGCCTCGCCAAAGGAGCGCGCCGACAAGGGCTGGGTGATCAGCCCCAAGGTGCCGGCAATCCCGGCCAATATCGCCGCCGCCGTCGCCTCAGGCGATCGCACCGCCGCCATGAAGGCCCGAGATAACGGCCGCTCGCCGGACGCGGTCATGGCCTATGCGGGGGTGAAGACCGGCGACAAGGTCATCGAGATCGGCTCGTTCGGCAACTATGACTCGATCATTCTGGTAAATGCGATCGGCCCGACCGGCCACCTCTACATGTACGATCTGCCGTACAACAAGGCTCGCTATGAGGCGCCGACCAACGCCTTCGTCGCCGCCCACAAGAACAGCGAGTACAAGATCGCCGACTTCGACAAGATCGACTATCCCAAGGGCGTCGATCTGGTCACCATCGACATGTACTACCATGACCAGACCCTCAACAATATCGATCCCAAGGCGATGGATGCGCGGCTATTCGCGGCGCTGAAGCCGGGCGGCCGCTTGTTGATCGTCGATCACAACGCCCCGGCGGGCTCGGGCCGCAAGTACGACATCAACACCGTCCACCGGATCGATCCGCAGGTCATCCTGGATGAAGTGACCGGCGCGGGCTTCAAGCTGATCGTCAACTCGAACATCTTCGCCAATCCGGATGACGACCGCACCAAGATGGTCTTTGCACCCGGCGAGCGCGGCGGCACCGACCGGTCGCTCTTCGTGTTCGAAAAGCCGCGAACAGCCGCCGCAGCCAAACACTAGCTGTCGTAGCGGGCGTCGGCGGCGGCCACGGCCGCGCCGGCGTCGATCTTTATCCCCTGGCGGATGAGAGCCGCTTCCAGCGCCGCCAGGCACAGGCGGACATTGGCCGGGCTGGAGCCATAGCCCATCAGGCCGATGCGCCAGGCCTTGCCGGCGAATTCGCCCAGGCCCGCGCCGATCTCCAGGCCATGGCGCTCGAGCAGCTCGCCGCGCAGGCGCGCATCGTCGACCCCGTCTGGAATGGTCACCAGGTTAAGCTGCGGCAAGCGCACCGAAGGCGCGACCGGCAGGGTCAGGCCCATGGCCTGCAGCCCGTCGCGCAGGGCCTCGTGATTGCGGCGATGCCGGGCAAAGCTGGCCTCCAGCCCTTCTTCCTCCAGGATGACCAGGGCTTCGTGCAGGGCGTAGATGGCGTTGATCGGGGCGGTGTGATGGTAGGCGCGCTTGGCGGACCCGCCCCAGTAGGCCATGACCAGGCTCATATCCAGGAACCAGCTCTGCACCGGGCTCTTGCGGCCGGCGATGACCTCTTCGGCCGCTGGGCTGAAGGTGATGGGCGACAGGCCTGGCGTGCAGGACAGGCATTTCTGCGTGCCGGAATAGACCGCATCGGCGCCCCACGCGTCCACCGCCACTGGAACTCCGCCCAGGCTGGTGACGCAGTCGACGATCGACAGCATGCCGGCCTCCCTGGCCAGCTTGCACAGGGCGGCCGCATCGCTGAGCACGCCGGTGGACGTCTCGGCATGGACGAAGGCCACCGCCTTGGCGCCCGGATTGGCGCGAATCGCTTCGGCCACCCTGGCCGGATCCACCGCCGTCCCCCAGGCGTCGGCGACCATCACCGCCGTGGCGCCGCAGCGGACCACGTTCTCGCGCATCCGTCCGCCGAACACCCCGTTCTGGCAGACGATAACGGTATCGCCCGGCTCGATCAGATTGACGAAGGCCGCCTCCATCCCCGCCGAACCGGGCGCGGAAATCGGCATGGTGAGGGCGTTGGTGGTCTGGAAGGCGTATTGTAGCAAGGCCTTGACCTCGTCCATCAGACCGACGAAGGCCGGATCCAGGTGGCCGATGGTCGGCTGGCCCATGGCCGAGAGGATGCGCGGGTTCACGTCCGAGGGCCCGGGGCCCATCAGGACGCGGCGCGGCGGGTGAAAACTGGAATGGGCGTTGGTGGGCAAGCGAGCGTCCTCCGGGTGGAGGCGCCGTGATATCGCAGGATTTCGTGTTCGCCTACCAGTGGCGAACCCGGCCGACATCCACGTGGACGAAATCCGAGCCCGGATAGAAGCCGACGCCGCCGGCCTGCATGGCCAAGGCCGCGTCGCGCAGGTGGGTCAGCTGAACGCCCGGCACCCGGATATCCACTGCCTGGCCCTGCATGTGCAGGCTGTTGGAGGCCACGCCGCTGCTTTTTTCGTGCAGGGCGGCGTTGGTCTGCGGCGAGCGATAGCCGGAGATGATCTGGAACGGGGCGTTGGCGCCGACCTGACGCTTCAACACGGTCAGCAGGTCGAGCAGTTTCGGCTCGATGGCATGCACATCGCCGGTGCGGAAGTCGCGCAGCACGTGATTCACGGCGCTCAGGGCGTCGGGCACATAGGCGCCGTCTTCCCAGTAGGCGGCGGTCAGGGACTCGTCGGTGTGCAAATTATGCACCGAAATCTGGCGCACCTGTTCGGCGCTGAGGGCCGAGGCAAAGGCCCGGCTTGTTCCGGTTACGGCCACGGCGCCAAGCGTCAGGCCGAATTTGATCAGATCGCGACGTTGAAAAGACATGCGCGCCTTTCTGTTACCCGGTTACTCAGTGAAGGTTGTTCCTAAACCTCAGGAGCATGGCGGAAAAGCGGCTGCGAGAATTGGCCGCGGCGCGGGCTCAGCTATCGGGCGGCCGTCTGGGCCATGGCGGCGGCCAGTTTAGCGTCCCAGCCGTAGGGGTCATCGAGGAAGGATATGCTGCCGCCGTCGGCCGCTACGGTGATGGTCGTATAGGTCACCTGCAAGGGCAGGGGCTCGGCGATCGTGATGGTGCGCGTGGACTTTTCGGCGATGGCCGCATCGATCATCTCCAGGGTCATGCCCTGACCGGCCAACAGGGCCTGGGCCAGTTCACGAGGCTTTTCCAGGCGCATGCAGCCGTGGCTGAGGGTGCGCTTGTCCTGGGCGAACAGCGAACGGCTGTTGGTG
This sequence comes from uncultured Brevundimonas sp., assembly GCA_964543805.1. GTDB lineage: Bacteria > Pseudomonadota > Alphaproteobacteria > Caulobacterales > Caulobacteraceae > UBA5005. Next base: position 3,033 of record CAZJBC010000004.1, on the reverse strand, counting down.
TCGTGCAGGTAGACGCCGAACGGGCTCGGGAAATCGAACTTGATATGGCCCAGGGCGTTGTCGTCGCCCGGGGCCTGGACAACGCGGCCGCCGACATAGCTGTAGTGGCGCCGCGCCATATAGGTCGGATCGCTGGCCGCGTGGGGCAGGATTTCCAGCGCGGCGATATCCGCCGGCACGTTCCAGGGCGGATTAAGCACAATGGTCTGGATCGCCGAGGCGAACAGCGGCGTCTGCCGCTTCTCTGACGCCGCGCCGACAATGACCCGCATGGTCAGCACCGGCTTGCCGCCGGCGAAGAGCACCGCCATCTGCTGACCAGCGTCGACCTCGATCCGGCGGTCCGACGGGATGCGCGGCAGCCAGCGCTGGCGTTCAAGATTGACGTCGATCTGGGCGAGCCTGGCCTGGACGCTGACATTCAGCGCCCGCCGCGTGGCCGCGCCGAGGGCTCCATCCGGCTTGAGACCATGATGCGCCTGGAACTCGGCCAGGGCTTGGGTAAGGACCGGGTCAAGTTCGGCCGGCGCGGGGCCGGCGGGCGCCGGGGCTGCGGTCGCAGCCGCAGCCGCGGCTGTTGGCAGATAGCCTTCGGCCTGCAGGCGCGCGCGAAGTTGCTCGGGCGTGGATTTGGCCGGCAACGGCGTCCAGCCGCCCTGGGCCGCCAGAGCTTGATAGCGGGGACGGATGGCCACCAGGACCCGGTAGGTCAGGGTCTGGGGCGCAAGGTCGGCGAGCCAGGCGGAAAGCCCGCTCGCGCGGGCGGCTTCAAACCCGGCGGCCGCGTCATAGGGCGGCTGGCGCACGGTCCAGCGTTTGTCGACCTTGATCGGATCCACCCGCCCGGTGCGAAGCTCGCGGCCATAGTCGATCATGCGCAGCCTTAAGGCGGCGCGAGCGGACTCGCGGGCAGGACCGGCAAGGGAGGCCAGCAAGGCGGCGTCGCCCGGCCGGGCCAGTCCCTGCTCGCCGGCCCGGCCGAGGGCGGCGGCCAAGACAGCGGTTTCAGCATCGCTCAGGGGCGCCGGCGCCTGGACCGCTGCGAGCGGCGACTGGGCCTGGGCGCGAACATCTGGCGCGGCGGCGGCGAAGGCCGCGCACAACAGGGCTGCGATAACCGGTGACAACTTCATGGCTGAGCCTGACAGGCGGCCGCAAGGCAGGCCTTGACCCTGGTCAAAGGCCTGCCGGGACGCCTAGTGCAGGTCGTAGCGCAGGGTGATTTCCGATTCCCGCGGCAGGCCGTAGGCCTTCAGCGCCGACGGCAGCCGAAAGGCCATCCGGGCGGCCTCGCGCATGGACGGGAAGGCCGTGGCGGCCTGGGGGTCTTCCACCCAGGTCGTGCGGCCATCCTCGGATAGCACCAGATACAGGTCGCTGCTTTCGCGAAAGCCGGGTGCGCGGGCAACCAGGGCGGCAGGGTGGACGGAGCTGAATTGAGGGCGGCGAGCGGTGATCATTTGAAAGCCTCCGGGATGGTGATCCCTGGATAGACCGCCCTTCGGCCGCGCTTCCATTCGGGTCGTGTCCTTAAGGGTATTTACGGACCCTGCGACGGCGAGGCGAAGATGCATCCAAATCGCCCGGCGCGCGTTACCACCCCGAATGCCTAGCTTGGCTGTATTCGGACACTCAGCGTCCGGTTTCATTCTGGCTGGATTGATCCCGGTCAAGGCGAGGACACATCGCCCGTTTCAAACAGTAGCGGACTGCCAGAACTTCCCATCCATTCCAGCGGTGACAACCATGAGATTCAAACTGATACTTGCAGCGGGCGCGGCCATCTTCCTGGCCTCCTCCGCCGCCAGCCTGGCCCAGCAAACGCAAGACCAGACCCAGGCCAAGGACAAACAGGACCAGGCGCGCGGCAAGGCCGGCGAAAAGGGCGCCCAGTCCACAGGCAATCCCCGTAACAATGGCGGCCCCGCCGGAAAGGCTGCAGCCCCGGCGGCGCCAGCGGCAAAAGGCTCGCCGCGCGCAACCAACAATGGCGCCTCAAACCGTCAGAACGCGCCCGCGCCAGCCGCCCAGGTTCAGCCTGCCCCGGCTCCGCAGCCCACCATCCAGACGCCTCAGGCCAAACAGGGCGCATCGGCCAAGGCGCGAGGCGGTCAGGCCGGGCAGACGACCGCGCCGACCAACCGTAACGCGCAACGTCCGACGCTTCAGACCCTGCCGACGCCCAAGGCGAATCAGGCTCCCAGCGCCAATACCCCGTTCGGCAAGTCCGCCGGCGCCGCGCCGCGGGCCGCAACGCCTCAGCCTCAGACCCGGCAAGCCACGCCGCAAGGCCGCACCCAAACTGCGCGTCCGCCGGCGGCGCCCCTCTCCGGCTGGACCCCGCCGCCGCGCGGTCCGGCCCGGGATCAGGCCGGCCAGCAATGGCGTCAGAGCCATCAGGGCTGGGATAACGGCGCGCGCTGGCGTCAAGGCGGCAGCTGGTGGCAGGGCGATTCGGCCTTCAGCCTTTTCCTGGGTCCGCGCGTCGGATTCTTCTTTATCCCCAGCTATGGCTATATCGCTCCGCCCCAGGCCTACCGCGATCATCGCTACCAACCGGGCGACTATCTGCCGAGCTGGTTCTGGCGCTACCGGGTGACCAACTACGCTCATTATGGCCTGCCGCGCCCGCCGCGCGGCTGCATGTGGGTGTGGGTGAACAACAACGTCGCCCTGATCGACACCTCGGACGGCTATATTCTGGATATGGAACGCAACATCTGGTGATCTTGCCTGCGCCCCGGAGCTCTGTCTCCGGGGCGTTTTCGCACTGTCAGAGGCCGATCGATATCGTGACCAGACCGGAGTCTCCGGCTGTTTCCTGACTGAAGCCCAGCCAATCGGCCAGCGACAACATGGGCGTGTTGCCTTTGTCGACCTGGCCCCAAATCCGCGCCATGCCGCGGGACTTCGCATAGGCCACGAGGCGGCGCAGCAGCGCTTCGCCCACGCCCTCGCCCCGGCGGTCGGCGCGAACCATCAGGGCGACTTCGCCGCTGTCGCCCTGCGGATCGGCCAGCAGGCGCGCGACAC
>CAZJBC010000003.1:12282-27506 GCA_964543805.1 uncultured Brevundimonas sp. | reverse complement strand
AACGAGTGCGTTTCCCAGAGGTTTCCCGGCCGGACGATCGACATCAGCACGGTTCCGGCCTGGATGCGCTGACCGATCTGGGCGCGGTTGCCCTCGATGATCCCGTCGATCGGGGCCCACAGCGTCGTGTACTGCAGGTTCAGACGCGCGCCATCCAGGGCGGTCTTGGCCAGGGCGACCTCGGGATTGTTCTCGACCTTGTCCGGACCGCTCAAGGTCTTTTGCTGATCGAGATTGGCCTGGGCGGCGTGTTTGTTGGCGGTGGCCTGATCGATGGTCGCCTGGGCGGCGCGGATCGCGGCCTGGGCGGTGCTTACCGCGGCCTGGGCGGTGGTGACTTCCTCAGCTGAGACCGCGCCCGATCCGGCCAGGGCCTGACGGCGCTGCAGATCGGCCTGGGCGCGCTGCAGGTCGCTCTGGGCGCGCTCCAGCTGGGCGTGGCCCTGGGCGATGTCGGCGTCGCGGGCGGTGATCTGGGCGGCGGCGGAAACATCGCCGGCCTGATAGCCCTGCACCCGCGAAACCGCCTGGCGATATTCGGCTTCGGCCTTGGCCAGCAGCAGTTGCGGGACCTGGGGATCCAGGGTGGCCAGCACATCCCCGCGCTTGACCGACTGGGTCTCGTGGATCGGAACGGTCAGAATCGTGCCGTCGATCTGCGGCGTAATCAGCGCCAGCGAGGCGCCGACATAGGCGTTATCGGTGGCGACATAACGGCTGCCGGTCACCAGTTTCCACACGCCGTAGCCGACGCCGCCCAGCACCAGAATAATCGCCAGGACGATGAAGCCGCGCATCCGCTGGCCGCGGCGTTTGGCGTTGTCGTCGGAAGGAGCGGTCGGTGCGGACATGAGAGCGAGCCTTGGCGAGCGGGGGTGTGGGTCGTTGGATCGGAGCCGAATCAGGAAGGCGTATGATAGCCGCCGCCCAGGGCGCGGATCAGGGCGACGTCGGTGTTGAAAGCGCTGGCCTCCAGATCGGTGGCGCGCCTTCGGGCCGCCAGCAGGTCATCCTCGGCGTCCAGCACGGTCAGATAGCGCTCCAGCCCGGCGCGATAGCGCTGGTCGGCGATGGTGTGGGCCTCGTCGCTGGCGCGCACGGCGGCCAGGGCCTGGACCAGCTGATCCTGCAGGGCTTTTCGCTGGGCAAGCGCGTCGGCGACGTCGCGGTAGGCCTGGACGACGGTCTGGCGATAGACGCCGGCGGCTTCCAGATAGGCGCCGCGGCTGCCGCGATAGGCGTCGTTGCGGGCTCCGTTGTCAAAAATCGGCAGGCTGATCGCCGGTCCGAAACTGCCGTACTGGGAATCGTTGGTCAGCAAGGTGCTGATCGGCAGGGACTGCAGACCGACCACCGCGGCCAGATTGATGTTGGGGTAGAAATCGGCGCGGGCGCGGTCCTCGCGCGAGGCGGCGGCCTGGGCGCGGGCGCGGGCGGCGGCGACATCGGGCCGGCGGCCTACGAGATCGGCGGCCAGGTCGGTCGGCACGGCCAGCGGCTGCATCGCCCCTGCGGCCGGACGGTCGATGGCCAGGCCCCGGTCCGGACCCTTGCCCAGCAGGGCGGCGATCTGGTTGCGGATCAGGGCGATGTGTCCGTCGATCTGAGCCAGATCTGTACGCGCCGAAGCGGCGGCGGATTCGGCGCGGGCGGCGGGCTCGCGATTTTCCAGGCCCTGCTGGAAACGCTGCTGCATCAGGCTGGCGCTCTGAGTGCGGACGGTGATGGCCTCGTTCACCGCATCGCGGTCGGCGAAGGCCTGTTTCAGATCCGCATAGGCGCCCGCGACCGCCGTTGACAGGGTCAGGCGGGCGGCGGCCGCATCGGCGCGCACGGCGTCGGCGTTCGAGGTGGCCGCGGCCAGGGCGGCGCGGTTGCGGCCGAAGAAATCCAGCTGGTAGTTAACGGCCGCGTCCACCCGGGCCTGATCATGCCAGCCTTGGGGCAGGAACGCCTTGAAGGCCGGCGGAAAGCCGGTGTTGAGCGACTGACGCACGCCCTGGACCGCGCCTTCGCCGGTCACGGTCGGGCCGGCCTCGTTGCTCGTACGGCTGGCGGCGGCCTCGGCCTGGCTAATGCGGGCGGCGGCGATGGCCAGGCTGGGCGAGCCCGCCACCGCCTCGTCGATCAGGCGGTCGAGTTGGGGATCGCCGAAGGATTTCCACCAGTCTCCGGCAAGCGCCGCGCCCGGTGAGGCGGCTGTCGCAAAGGTGCGCTGGGCCTCGATGTCCTTGCCGTCGGTCAGGGCCGGTCTTGGTCCCAGGTCCGCCGCGCAGCCGGCCAGGGCAACGCTGAGAGCGAGCGCGCCCAACAGGCGCGCCAGCATGACGGGGGAGGACGACATGGGCGAAACAGGCCTCGACAATCAAATTAAAAAACCGTACGGTACGGTCAATAACGCTCTCATTGCTGCAGAGCAACAACTTTTTCGGTAGGGTAATGATCCCTCAGGCCGCCACGCCTCGCCAGCAATTGCGACGCGAGACGATATTGCAGATCGCCCGCGACATGTTTGTGTCGGAGGGCTACGCAGCCGCTTCGATGTCGGCGATCGCCGCCCGTCTCGGTGGCTCGAAAGGCACCCTCTACAATTACTTCGCCTCCAAGGAGGAGTTGTTCGCGGCCGTGATGACCGACCACTTCGACCGCGTGCGCGAGCTGATGAAGAACCTGGCGCTGGAGTCGGGCGATGTGGCCACCCGTCTGCGCACCTTCGGCTACAAGTTCCTCAAGCTGATCCTGTCGGACGACTATCTGGGATTCTATAGACTGGTCACCGCCGAGGCGGCGCGGTTTCCGGAAATCGGCTCTGCCTTTCACGCCGCCGGCATGAGCGCCCACAAACAGGACCTGGCGGACTTCTTCGCCCAGCAGATCACCGCCGGCGCCTTGCGCCGCGCCGACCCGCATCTGGTCGCCCGCCAGTTTCTCGACCTGTGCCGCTCGGACCTGCAGCGCTTGCGGGTCTGGAACATCATCGGGGCGCCCACAGATGCGGAGATGCGCGCCCAGGCGGCCCAGGCGACCGACGCGATCATGGCGCTCTACGCGGCCTGATGCGGCCAAATGGCCAGGGTCTGCTATAAGGCGTCAAACGTTGGGGAGACGACGATGAAGACGTTTCTGAGAGTAATTGCGACGGTGCTGTGCGGGCCCATGCTGTTGATCGGGACCATCTGGATCCTGCAGGGACTTAACATCATGCCGGGCAGTTTCATGACCGGCCACATCATCTGGACGGTTTACGGCATCCCGCTGGCCATTGTCGGCGCTGGCCTGGTCTACTGGCTCAATCGCAAGCCGGCCTGAGCGCGGAGCATGGCCTGGAAGGCGTTGAACAGACGCCGCATGGCCGGCTTTTTGTAGGGATAGAGCGTCTCGCTATCCATGGCGTGGACGATCATCGCCACATCCGCCTCGAACAGCAGAAGCCGCCCGTCGCGGGTCTCGCCGCAGTCGATGGCGAAATAGTCCAGTCCAAAGGCTTCCTGCAGTTCGGCGAAGGCGGCGGCGTGGCGCGCGGCGAAGGCGCCGTCGAAGTCAGCCATGAAGGCGGCTTCCTCGGCGCGCCGCTCAGGCCGCTCGGCCATGTCCGCGTTGAGGTAGTGCACCATCCAGCGGCTGGAAATCGCCAGATGGCTGACAAAGGGCGCGCCGGCGATGAAGGCGATGCGCGTCTTGCGGAACAGGCCGCCGAGACCGCTGTAGTCGACGAAGGCCGACAGGTAGAATTCAGGCGAGGCCTGTTGAGCCAGATAGGCGCCCAGCGCTTCGGCGTCGTCGATCTTTTCCAGGCCTTGGCCGGCGTGGGAATCAACGGGCCGGATGATGATGGGGAAGACAGCGTTGGGCAGAGGATCGGCCAGCGCCGCTGTCCCGCGGGCGATCTCCTCGACAACCGCCCTGTCCAGTCGGCTGGTCACGGGCGATACGATCCGCTCGCTGCCGGCGAACATTGCGCAGACCCCGTCGCGGGTGAGCGCGGCGATCCGGTCCGGCCGGCCGTTGATCACGGGCATCGGCCAGGCCGCCAGGGCCGGCGTGATCGCGGCCAGGACGCGTTGGTTTTCATCCGACTCGCCGATAGCCAGGAAGGCGAGGTCATGCACCGGAACGTCATCCGGAAACGCGCCGTCTTCGGTCACGTACAGCAGGTCGAGCTGGACGTTTGAGCCCTCGAGCATGAAGTCGAGCGGCGTATTGGCCATGAACCCGCCGCTGGTCATGATCGCCAGCACTTTCAGACCGGATCCGTCGCCGTGAATACGCCGATAGAGGCGGCTGAGCGCCAGGGCCTGGGCCTGGATCGCCAGCCCCTGTTCGGCCTGGCCGGTGAGCATCAATATAACCGACAGGTCAAACCAGGCGCCGGCGTCGGCGGGATCCTCGTTGGCCCGGGCGATCAGGCCATTGAACGTGGGTTGCAGGTCAACGCCGTCGAACATCATCTGGGCCAGATACGACAGGCCCAGCGTCGCGGGAGGCGCGCTCACCAGTAGTCTTTCATGATTTCCTTCGCCCAGGCCGGCTCGCGGATTTCACCGCGCGGCAGAAAGCCCTTCAGCACCGGCTTGATGTCGAGGATTGGCGTGCCGTCGATGGCGTCCAGGCCCTCGACCTCGACGTTCAGGCCTTCCACCGCGATGATTCTGCACACACAGACGCCGATGCGGTTCGGCCGGTTCTTGCCGCGCTGGGCGAAGATGCCGACCAGCGGCCAGTCTTCCCGCCCGCGCGGGCGGCGGGCGCCGGCGATGATCTTGTCCGGGCTGACCTTGTCGAAGAAGTAGACCACCTCGGCATGGGAGAAATCAGCCAGGCCGCTGAGGGCGTCTGGCTCGAACTGGCCGGCGTCGAGCGCCAGGCTCGCCCGGCTGTGGCCCCAGTCATCGTCGATCGGCTGGTCGCGCCCGCCGCGAACATGGCCGATGGGAGTCAGGGTTATGTCCATGATCGTTGTGCTCCCCGTCCGGGCCCGATTCGCTGCGCGTTCATGACGATTTGTCGAGGGCTCAACAAGGCGGTATGTGGTCGCAAAGCCCAAACGGAGGACGACCCATGCCCTATGTCAGCGGTCAGACGGTGCACGACGCCGACGCTCACATCATGGAGTTGCCGGGCACGATCGAATCCCACGCCGACCCCAAATACCGCGACGCCATCGCCGCCTTCCTGGCTCCCAGGGTCAAGGCCGCCGCGATCGAAGAAGCCCGCGCCCTGCAGCAAACGGCCGAATTCCGCGACGGGTTCGAGGCCAACCTTCTGCTGCGCAAGAATTACCAGGCCATGGGCGCCTATGATCCGGCCGACCGTTCGGCGGCGCTGGACTATTTCGGTTTCGCCAGCCAGCTGATTTTCACGACCCAGGGCCTGCAGCTGGTCGATCTGGAATACGGCGATGACCTGGACCTGGCCATCGAGGCGACGCGCGCCCTGAACCGCGCCATGACCGCCTATTGCGCCCATGACCGCCGCCTGCTCGCCACCGCCTACATCCCCCTGTGCGACCGCGCCCGGGCGGCGGATATCGCCCGCGAGGCCATCGACCTGGGGGCCAAGGGCCTGGTGATCCCGTCCATGACGCCGAAGCATCATGGTCCCAGCCACAAGGACTTCGACGCCCTTTGGAAGGTCGCGCAGGACGCAGGTCTGCCCATTTTGTTCCACGTCGGCGGCGAGAAGAAGCTTGATCCTGCCTATTTCGAAAACGGCGGCCCGCAGGTTCCGGATTTCCACGGTGGCAAGGAGAATTTCACCTCGCTGAGCTTTATGGCCATCCCGACCTCGATCTGGCAGACCTTGCCGGCCCTCGTGTTCGACGGCGTGTTCGACCGTTTCCCCGATCTGAAGTTCGGCGCCATCGAGCTGGGCGCCAGCTGGTTGCCCAGTCTGATGCAGTTCATGGACGCCGGCGCGGCGGCCTTCGGCAAGGAAGAGCGTCTGCAAAAGCTGTCAGCCAAACCCAGCGACATCCTGCGCCGCCAGTTCTTCGCAGCCCCGTATCCGCACGAAAACGCCCGCTGGATCATTGAGAACTCGAGTGAGGACATGTGCATGTTCTCGTCCGACTATCCGCACATCGAAGGCGGCCGCGCGCCGATGAAACGCTTCAACGAATCCCTTGAGGGGGTTACCCCCAGCGCCCGCCGCAAGTTCTTCCGCGACAATTTCATCGCCTTGATGGGCAAGGGCCTGGATGTGTCGCTGCACGACATCGAGGGACTGGTCGCCGCCTAGGGATCGCTAGCGGGCTAGGTAGGGGAATTATATCGTTGACAAACACGGCTAGAAATCAAGGGTCGGCTGGGCGTCGCCAAGGGCTTGGGCCGACTTAACCGCATCGACCCGCGCCATCGGTAGATCGAGCCGCTTCCCAGCGAGAATTTCGACGACAGTAATTACTTGAATCCGGTCGTCCTCGCGGTTGAGCATCGGGTGCTTGTATTTTCCTGCGGCAGCGATCTCATCACGCATCGCCTTGGTGGGCGCGTCCATGGTGATGAGGATGCCGAACTCCGCCTTTTCGCGCTGGCGGTCGCTGTTCAATGTGGCGAGAGTGGAGCGGTTCGCGCCCCCGGATTTGACCTGGAAGATCGCCTTGCCGTTGGTGTCCTTGTCGATGAGGAAGTACGCCACCCCGTCAATTCCGGCGTCCGCTCCCTTCTTCTCGTTTATGCGGGCCTGGTTCTTAGAATAGGTGAGCACGGCCCACTTCTCGAACTCCTTGCGGGTCTTATCATCCTTGCGGTTGGCGAGGGCGCGCGCTGACTCAATGTCGCGGGGAACGCCATCAAGCAGGATGTTCGCCTCGATTTCCGGCCACTTGTCAGGTTGCCTATCCTCTAGGCGCTTCAGGATGAGAGCTATCGACTGATATGTGATGTCTATCCCGATCCACCGCCGATTAAGCCGCTGGGCCACCGCAACTGAGGTGCCACAACCGCAATAAGCGTCGAGGACGGTATCCCCTTCGTTCGATGATGCTTTTATGATCCGTTCGAGGAGAGTTTCTGGCTTTTGGGTCGGGTAGCCCAATGCTTCTAGGCCCATGGAATTGATTACATCGATATCATCCCAGAAATCCGATAAAGGAACGCCTTTGTTCTGGTCTAAATAATATTTAAGCTGAGGAACGCCAGTTTCCTTGCGTGGAAAATCCACCAAGCCTTTAGCGACATAGGCTTCCAATTTATCAGGCCTGGTAAGCCAGTGCATACCGGCCTTGCCTCGCGTGTTGGGGTCATACCCGCGCCAGGGCTTTCCGGTCTCGCCATTACGAATACCGCTCGCCATTAGCGGGACAAGCCGAAACATCCCTCGAATGTCGCTACCCGTGTACTTTTTCAGCAGAGTAGAGTCATGTTCCCCGTGCTGAAGATTGTAGGCGTAGGTATCCGACTTAGTATAGAAAAATATTACGTCATGAAGCTTTCGGAGGCTCTTGCTGATGGAAGAGCGAGTTGCGCTTCTCTTCCAAGAAATCTCATTCTTATAGTCGCCGCCTTGTCCGCAAAACACTGCGTCCAGTACCAGTTTCAGGTAGTGTGAGGCGGTCGGATCGCAGTGGAGATAAAAACTGCCCGTCGGCTTTAACACGCGCTGGATTTCCACGATCCGCAGCGTCATGTGAACGAGATAGGCCAGAAGGGAGCCGTGTTTGAGGACCTTCTCTAGCCCTTTGATGAGCTCGACGGTCTGTTCCGTGAGCTTTCCGTTCTGTAGCTGGGCGATGTCGGTAATCCAGGCGAGCCCATCGATTGCCTCGTCGCCCCATTCCCATGTGTCTGTGAACGCCTGCGCCTGAGCGCGATCCTCGCTGCCCTGGTTGTTGTAAATCTGGAAATAGTTTCGCTTCGAATTGAACGGCGGGTCTATATAGCAGAGGTCCACGCTTTCATCCGGAATCTTGCGGCGCAACACGTCGAGATTGTCGCCATAAAAGAGCCGGTTCGCGCTCACCGTTGCTTCGCTTCCGGCTTTTCGTTTTTCGCCGATGCTATGCGGCGCATGTTCTCGCGGATTTCAGCCTCGTCCTCGCTGCAACCGGCTTCGCGGGCCGCCTTGATGAAGCGATTGGCCTGGGCGCGATCATTCGGCTTCTTTGCGGGTGTGGGCATGGGATTATCCGTTCAACAGATCGGTTTGAAGGTACTTGGCGGGAAGGCACTGTGTCTCGGATGATCGGATCATGCGCAAGCCGAGACCCGCAAGGACCGCCTTAGCCGCCAGCTTCTTGGGGCGTTGATCGGTGGTCACAAACTCCTCGCATTTTCTGTCCAGAGCCGAGGCGATGTGCAGACCATCCGCACCGCCAACATTCACGCCATGCGTCCATCGCAGATCGCGGGCGTCCGTGGCGATGAACGGCGTGGGCTGGATCAGCCGCACGTACTGGCCCGACATCAAGAGCGAGTGAAAGTGGTTCTTCACCGCCTGCGAAATATCGTCCCCAGCGTGGGTGCATTCGGCGATGGTGAGAACGGAGGTAAAGACCTCAATCTCGCCGTCACGGCAGGCTTGGGTCAATTGCTTCAGGAACCACACGTCCTTGGCGCGATCAGTCTCTAGCGCGTGGCCAGCGCCCTCCTTCACCATATCGATGAAGCAGCACGAATCCAGATAGACGCCGCGCTTCTCAGGCATCGGCCCGCACGGTGTCTATCCACTCCTCAGTGGTCAGGTCCCCGGTGAATTGGGGCGCCGATCCGAAAAATTCCTCGAACTCGGCTGGCGACAACATCTTAGCCGTGACCATCCTCTCGACGGTCATTTCGGCAATCGCCCGCTTGGCGCGGTCGAACTTCATCGGCCCATCGACAAGCAGGACGTTGGTTCGTTCCTTGAGCGCCGTCGCCACCGCATCGTACAGGCGGCTGGGATAGTAGCAGCTCACAAGATCGGCCGTCGCGAGTTCGCGGATGCGGAAATACGGCCTCTCAGCTTCCTTGACGAGCGAGTGAATGACCCCTTGGACGGACCCGTAGGTGGGGATCGGGGCCTCGATATCCACGCGCATTCTGGAGGTGCGAGCGTAGGTGATTTGGCGCATCTTCGGCTTCTTGCGGTCGCGGCCATAGATGCCCAAGCCAATCGCCTCGTCAGGATCGATCAGGGAACCCATGCGGGCGAACTCAAGAACCGTCGTCTGACTGACAGAGCCATTCGCCCCATCGGCGTCGGGATCAAAATCGGCCAAAAATTCTAGGCCACGATTGAAGGCATCCGCCACCGCGCCCGTGATCTCGCCCTGAAACTCAGCGTCATAGCAGACGGAGCCGTTCGAGAAATTGACGGCCAGCCACTCGCCGGCCTTCCCGTCGATGGCGAGATCGGCGGCAAGGGCCTTCAGAAACTTTTCGGCTTGCTTTGAAATATCGCCGAGTTTGGACAGGGGCGCGCCCGTGCGGCCCTTGTTCAACTCGAAACGTACCTTGATGCGGGCCATCGTCAGTCCTACGCGGCGGCCGATGAGTCCCGGTAGGTTAGCCGCTTCCCTACGATACCACGAAGGGCTTTCTTCGTGCGACCCGCATCATTCACGCCCAGCGCCTCGCGCTCGTTATATCGGAAGTCAAATTCGGCGACATAGCGTTTTAGGTGTTGCGGCGAGACGTGATGGTAGGTCCCGACGATCCCGCGCTTCAGGATCGCGAAATAACTCTCAACCGTGTTGGAGTGGATGAAGCCGCCGCCGCGCACATACTGGCCAATGCCGTGATTGACGGCGCTGTGCCCCGCGAAGCTCTTGGTCGCGGGCGGATAGACCTTGGACTCGTCCGTCATGATGTGCGTCGCCGCGTCGATTTGAGACTCAAGGATCGGTCGCAGCGTCCGGGCGCTCACCTCGGGGACGTGGTGGCTACGGGCGCGACCGCCGCGCTCGACCAGGGTCACGACGGCTTCCTTCGCCGATCCGCCGCGAACGCCCACGCGCTTGTCAGCGTGGCGGTTCTTGTCCTTTCCGCCGACATAGGTTTCGTCGGCCTCAACGACGGTGTTGGCCCCGCCGAGCGGGGCAAGCGTGCCGTCCCTCATGGCCTCGCGCAGACGGTGCGTCATGAACCATGCCGTCCGATAGGTAACGCCGAGGATGCGGCTGATTTGATGGCTGCTCATACCCTTCTTGCTGGAGCAAAGCAGGTGCGCGGCCTGAAGCCACAGATGCAGTTTGACGTGGCTGCGCTCAAAGACGGTCCCGACCGTGACGGTGAATTGTTTCTTGCACTGAAGGCAACGCTTCAGGCCCATGCGGCCTGTCGTGCCGCCGACAACGGTAATCCGCTCAAACCCGCCGCAGTGCGGACAGACCGGGCCATCGGCCCAAACCACGCTTTCCAGCCACTCGTAAGCGGCCTTCTCGTCGTGGAAGAACTTGGCGGAAAGTGCGGACACGGCCATCGGTTAACTCCTTGACTCTAAACATAGAGTCAGGACCCGTGTTTGTCAACGATATAATTCCCCTAGGTAGGGATGAACGCATGGATCGCGAAATCTGGTTTCACAAGTATCCATTCAGAGTGTTTCCGTCCCATTGGAAAGGCTGGGTGTTCCTCGGTGCTTTCGTTGCCGGAGCCATCGCAATCTTGCTTTTGGCCTCGGTGGTGACTCGACTTTGGGGGCTTGGGGCAGAGTCCATTTACTATGGTGTGGTGCTGTCGAGCTGGGTCCTGATGTTCAATGTGGTCTGGTACCGCCACGTTCCGCCGCGGTCGTGACAATGATCGAGGCCGCTCTTGGGAACGAAGCGTAGCCATCCTGCGTTTGACCGGTGCGCGGAGAGCGATGAGCCACTTCCGGTCATCGCGACGCCCAAGATTCGAAAGCGATAATCATGAATATCCGAAACATCCTTATGGCCGCCGCGATTTCCATCGCCCCGCTTAGCGCCATGACGCTCGCGACCGCGGCTCATGCCGACTCGCCCCGCACCATCGACCGTGACGCCGAACGCGCGCTGGATCACCTCTACCGCACCAACCCCGCCGCCAAGGCGATCGGCGCCAAGGCCCGCGCCATCCTGATCTTCCCCAAGATCGTCAAGGGCGGCCTGGTCGTCGGCGGCGCGTTTGGCGAGGGCGAACTGAAACAGGGCTCGCGCACCGAGGGCTATTACAACTCGGTCACCGGCTCCTGGGGTCTGCAAGCCGGCATCCAGTCCTATGGTTATGTGGTGTTCCTGATGAACGACAAGGCGCTGGACGCCCTGCACAGCTCGTCAGGTTGGGAAGTGGGCGTAGGCCCGACCGTCGTCATCGTTGACGAAGGCGTGGCGCGGAACCTGTCCACCACCACCCTGAAGGACGACGCCTACGCCTTCATCTTCAATCAGAAGGGCCTGATGGCCGGCATCAGCCTCGAAGGCACCAAGGTCTCGCACATCAAGGAAAACTCGGGCCGCACGCCGCACTAGTCAGCCGCGTTTCCTATTCACCGTCGCGTTTTCTGTTCGGCCCCATGTAGCCGAACAGGAAGCCGGCGATCTTGCGCATCTGGATCTCTTCGGAGCCTTCGGTGATCCGATAGCGGCGATGGTGGCGGTAGATGTGCTCGAACGGCTTGTGCCGCGAATAGCCGATTCCGCCGTGCACCTGCATCGCCCGGTCGGCGGCTTCGCAGACCATCCGATTGGCCCAGTAATTACACATGGACACCTTGTCCGAGAGGGTGGCGGCCACATCCTTTTGCGCCATCTGGTCCATCTGCCAGGCGGTCTTGCGGATCAGCAGACGCAGCATCTCGGCCTGGGTGGCCAGTTCGACCAGCGGCCACTGGATGGCCTGGTTTTCAGATAGCGAATGGCCGAACGGCTTGCGCTCGCGGGCGTATTTGACGCTTTCCTGGATGCAGTAGACCGCCGCGCCAAGCGACGACGCCGCCTGGCGGATGCGGTTTTCGTGCACGAAGGACTGCGCCAGGGCCAGGCCGCCTTCGGGCGGGCCGAACAGGGCCTCGTCGTCGACCCAGACATTGGTCAGGCTGATGCGCGGATGGTCGGTGGGCATGTTGAAGGTCCACAGCCATTCCTCGATCTTCACGCCCGGCGCATCGGCCGGCATCAGGAACGCCGAGATGCCCTTGGCGTCGCCGGCCTTGCCGCTGGTGCGGGCGAAGATAATGGCGTGGGTGGCGTGGTGCATGCCCGTCGTCCACATCTTGCCGCCATCGATGCGCCACCCCGGTTTGCCGTCGCGCGTCTCGCGCACCGCGACCGTGTCCATGTGGGTCGCGTCCGAGCCGTGATGTTCCTCGGTCAGGCCAAAGCTGATCCGCATCGTACGGTCCAGCATGCCCTTGATGAATTTCTCCTTCTGCGCGGCCGTGCCGAATTCGCGCAGCATGATCACCTGGGGCAGGTTGGCGACGATGGAATGCTCGTTCTGCAGATCGTTGTGCAGACCCAGCCCCTTGGCCGCCAGGTGCTCGCGGATCACCGCCATCCACAGGTTCGAGCCGTCCTGGCCGCCGAATTCCTTCGGCAGGGCGAAGCGGTAGAATCCGGCCGCATCGGCGCGGGTCTTGGCCTGGACCAGCAAGTCTTCCCAGTCATGGCGGGGCAGGCCGCCGGCTTCGAAATCCGTGCGCGCCCATTCGCGGCGATGGTCAAAGAAGCGGATGTTGTCATCCCGCTCTTCCAGCGGTTTGATCTCGGCCTCGATGAAGGCGTCGATCTTGGCCAGATAGGCGACCAGGTCGGCGGGCAGGTCGAAATTCATGAGGCGCCCTTTTTGCCGGCGGTGGCTGCCTGATAGGCGGAATAGCTCGGTTGATCGATGGCCAGCCGGTCGATCGTGGTGGCGCGCAGGTGGGCCGCAACGGCCGGGTCTTTCAGGCTGAGCGCGCCGGCCGAGATTCTGTCGCAAAGCATATCACGCAGTGTGGTCAGGTCCGCCTCAGCGCCGAACAGTCGCTCGCGCATCGCGGCCATGTCGCCGCCCATGCCCAGCAGGCTGCGCAGGCGGGCCAGTTCGCGCGTCTCGGCGTCCTCGCCCAGGGCCATCTCGCGGCGGACCAGTTCCAGCGCGTTCAAGGTGACGCGCAAATTGAAGGCCAGAGCTCCGGTCAGGGCCGGTGCCGCGTCTTCGCGCAGGAATCGGGCGGCGGACTCCAGAATGTCGTCGGAGGAGGGATAGCTGCTCATCATCTCACTTGCCGTCCACGGAAAAGGCCAACAGAACATTGACCGCGTTGCCGCCGGATGTCGCCGGCCCCACATAGCCGCTCATGGTATAGACCATGCCGCCGGCGATGACGGGCCCCGCCACATCGATATTGCCGCCCGGCTGGCCCTTGACCCCGTTGACGGTGTCGTAGGTCTGGCCGGTGGTGTCGAATTCCCAGACGACCTTGCCGTCGCGCGCTTGCAGGGCCCGGATGCGCCCGTCGGTGCTGCCGGCGAAGACATAGCCTGGAATGACCGACGGCGCGGCGGACTGCAGATTGCGGCAGGTCTGGCTGGTCACAAAGTGGCAGGGCAGTTTCGGCGGCGTGAACCGCCAGGCGATCTCGCCATTGGCCGGGTTCAGCGCCGTAAGTCCCGTCTGGCCGCGAGCCCCGGCCAGAGCGTCGGAGTTGGAGACGAACAGCAGCCGCCCATCGGTGGCCATGCCCCATTCGACGCCGCCCAGCGCGCTGCCCGCGCCCATGGGCTTTTTCCAGACCATGTGGCCGTCGTCCGGATCGACCGCGTACACAAAGCTCGATTTCTGGCCGATCGTGACCAGGTCCTTTCCGTCAGGCAGATGGACGAGCACCGGCGAGGCGCCAAAGTCATAGTCCGGCCCCGGCTGGCCCAGCGGGCAGCTGACGCCGCGCGGGCAGCCGCTCATGTAATTGTCGCCCTGGGTGACTTGCGTCGCCCACTTGATCTTGCCGGAGCCCAGGTCAAAGGCCTCGATGGCGTCGGCGCGGCCGGACTCCAGTTCCGAATAGGAATCGCCGGTGCCGAGGTAAAGCATGTTGCGCTTTGCATCGATGGTCGGGCTCATCCAGATCGCGCCGCCGGCGGGGCCGAACATCTGGCCGCCTTGCGCGTTCTTGCGGGTCGGGTGCGGGGTTTCCATCACCCGTGTCTTCCAGGCGATCGTGTGGGTCTTCAGGTCGACCGCCGCGATGGCGCCGGTAAAGGTGCAGCAGCCGGTGGCGGTGGTGCCGCCGCCTTCTTCCAGGGACGAGATCGGGATGTAGAGGCGGTCCTTGTAGATCACCGGCGAGCCGGTGAACCGCAGGTAGGGATGCCGGTCGATCTCCAGGGTCCAGACGACGGCGCCGGTCATGGCGTCCAGGGCGTAGTATCGGCCGACGCCGTCAGGGCCTGTGCCGCGGGTGTCGCCATAATAGGCCAGCCAGCCGGACGGCGAGGCTCCGGGGCGGTGTTCGACAATCAGGGTCGTCCGGGCGCCGACGGGACTGTCGTGCCGCCAGTGAACGCAGCCGGTCTTGGCATCCAGCGAATAGATGGCCCCGCCGCTGGAGGAAATGAACAGGTGGTCGCCGATCACCGTCGGCTGGCCATAGGCGCTCCCCGGATAGGCGAAGGCCCACTTAACTTTCAGCTTCGGAATAACGGCGGCGGCAAGACCCGGGTTGGGCTGGGCGCGATGTCCCGGCAGGCCGTTTCCCCAGCCGTTCCAGGACGAGGGCGTCATGGCGATAGGCGGGTTGGCGGCGCACATGTTGTCGGCGATGCGTGCGTTGGGCAGGGAGAACGGCTTGTTGGCGGCAAACACGGCCAGGCTGCGGATCTGCTGCGGCTCCAGGCCCTGCGAAAAACCCTTCATCGACCCCTCGGTCAGGGCGTCGAGGATGGCTTCCGGCGTGCGGGCGGCCAGCTGGGCGCGGTCGGGCGCGCGGCCGCTCGCCGGCTCGTGGCAGCCGGCGCAGCGGGCGGCGAACAGGGGCGCCGCCACGGGTCCGGCCTGGGCCAGCGTCGGGCCAGGCGGGACGGGCGTGAAGATGGTGGCGCCGGCCGCCGCGCCGGGATTGTCCGGCTGGGCGGTGACCGTTCCAAAGATCGCCAGGCTCAGGGCCAGGGGCGCAAGCACGAGGGCTGCGAGGCGCCGTAACATCGATGTCTCCTCCGTCGCGGCGCCACTCTTGTGCTGCGGGGCGCTCACCGGCGCTGATCGGGCGCCAGGATGTCGAGCAGGTCAAGCTCTGTTTCGGAAACCCGCCGGCCGATCATCGCCCGCTCGATGCTTAGGGTCTCGCCCGGGGTCCACGACATC
>CAZJBC010000003.1:0-12272 GCA_964543805.1 uncultured Brevundimonas sp. | reverse complement strand
CATCTGCCGGCACATGATGCCCCAGCGCAGCGAGCCCAGGGCCTGCCAGTACTCGACTCTGCCCTCGTCCATACCCGTCCCGCCTGCCTGAGCGTAGCCGGCCAGCAGGTCAGCGATTTCGCCGAAACCGCCCACCGGTTTGTCGATGGCGCCGAAGCGCCAGCTGTTGACGGTGATCCACCCTAAGTCCTGGGCCGGGTCGCCCAGGTGGGCCAGTTCCCAGTCCAGCACCGCGCGGATGCCTTCCGGTCCGATGATCAGATTGCCGTTGCGAAAATCGCCGTGCACCAGGCTGGGCCGGTCGGGCTGCGGTGGGACGTTGTCGTAAAGCCATCGGAAGGCGGCCTCGAAGACCGCGCTGCGGGCGCCCGTCGCTCGGTAGCTGGCGTGCAGTTCATCCAGGTGGCCGGTCGCGTATTTGGTTGGCAGGTCGGGCAGGCCGTCCAGGGCGATGCCGTGGATGCCGGCCAGGGCCTGACCGCACAGGTGTGCCAGGCGGGGGCGGACCTGGTTGAATTCGGCGTCGCGCAGGATGCGGCGCGCCAGGGTCTCGCCCTCGATGCGGTCGGAGATGAATCCCCGGCCCAGGTTATCGTCGGGCTCCAGCACGTGACGGACACCCGGTTCAGGCACGCCTGCCTCGCCGGCGATGCGGATCAGCGCCGCCTCGATTTCAGGGCCGACCGTGCGGGCCGGCTCGGCGCCGGCTTGCGGGCGGTGACGCAGGATGAGCGGCAGCAAGCCGCTGGCGGTTTCGACATCAAAGGACCAGGTCTGCTGGCTGGCGCCGCCGGTCAGGCGCGCCAGCGAGCCTTCGCGCACCGGCCCGGCGAACACGCGCCAGGTCAGGCCCTCGAGGCTTTCGCGAAAGGCGTCCCGATTGCTCATGCGACCCCATGTCACTGACACTGCCAAGGCCCCGGCGCGTAGGGCATTCAGACCCGATGCGCCACTTCAATAAGTGCGGGCTATTCATAAACCCGCGGCGCGTCCAGACTACGCCACATTCCGCCGCATCCTCAGGGGAGAGACCTATGGAACCGAAGGGACTGAAAACCTTGGGTTGGATGCTGCTGGCGCTGACCGGCGCCTGCGCGACGCCGGCGGCGAAGACGGCCGATCTGACCGCCTGCGCCGCCTACAAGCCGGCTTTCGACGTGACCGACCGGTTCATGGCCACCTTCAATACCAAGGACGCCGCCCGGTGGGCCGAGACCTTTGACTTTCCGTCCATCCGCATCGCCAGCGGCCGCACGGTGATCATCAATTCGGCCGCTGATCTGGAGGACAGCTTCAGCCGGCTCGAGGCGACCGGCTGGGACCACTCGGCCTGGGCCGACCGGCGCATCGTCCAGTGCGAGGCGACCAAGGCGCACATGCTGACGACCTTTGTCCGCTACCGGAAGGACGGCTCGGAACTGTCGCGGTTCAATTCGCTCTACATCGTCGAATTGCGGAACGGAAAATGGGGTATCACCGGCCGGTCAAGCTTTGCGCCCTGAGCGGCGACGGAATGGCGGCGGACTCGCGTTCAACGAACATGAATCGGGACTGCCGAGGCATGACGGACGCGGGGGCGCAAAAGCAATGGAGAGACCCTTGGACCGCAAGATCGCATTGTGCGCTGGCGTTCTGGCCCTGGCCCTGACAGCCGGCGCCGCATCCGCCCACCATTCGTTTTCAATGTTCGACTCCGGCAAGACCGACACCATCATCGGGACGGTCAAGTCCTTCGACATGGTCAATCCCCACAGCTGGCTGCAGGTCGTGGCGCCGGCGGCCGACGGCGTTCAGGTCGAGTGGTCGCTCGAGATGGGCGGACCCGGCCAGATCCAGCGCGAGGGCTGGACCCAGACCAGCGTTCAGCCGGGCGACAAGGTGACGATCCGGCTGCATCCGTTGCGCGACGGATCGCACGGCGGCCAGCTGGTCTCGGCGGTTCTGGCCAACGGCCAGACCTTGAACGGCGGAGGCCCTCCGGGCCCGCAGGCTTCGGCGGGAGGGCGCTGAGCATGGGGCGTTATTTCTCCGTGATCGCCGCCCTTGGGCTGGCCGCCGCTTCGGTCCCGGCTCTGGGCCAGGGCTGGAAGGAATACAGCTATCCCCAATCGGGCTTTACGGTGCAGTTCCCGGCCGAGCCGGCGGTCAGCCAGGGCAGCTTCCACGCCGGGGCCGGCCCTTCCGTTCCCTCGACGACCTATTCGGTGCGGCAGGACGGCATCGACTATTCGGTGATGGTCGCCGACTATTCGGGCCAGCGCATCGATGGTCAAACGGCCATGGCCGAGGCGATCAAGGCGCTCGGCGACGTGGGCGAGATCAAGGTCGACACCAGCGAGCGGATCGACCGCGACTTTGGCCACGACATCACCCTGGCGCGCAAGGACGGCAGCCGCTCGATGATGGCGATCTTCTTCGTCGGCAATCGGCTGTACGAGCTGGACGGCAAGGCCCTGGCGCCCAATGCCGAGGCCGGCTCGGGC
Organism: uncultured Brevundimonas sp.; assembly: GCA_964543805.1. Taxonomy (GTDB): domain Bacteria; phylum Pseudomonadota; class Alphaproteobacteria; order Caulobacterales; family Caulobacteraceae; genus UBA5005. The sequence goes on along the minus strand of CAZJBC010000003.1, from coordinate 9,789 downwards.
AAGACCGCCCGGTTCCAGCAGACCCTGGTGTTCATCGACGCCCAGGGCCGTCAGCCGACGCGGCCAGAGGATGGCGCAGGCCCCGGCGGCCGGGGCGGTCCCGGCGGGTGGGGTGGGCCTCCGGGCGGCCCTGGGGGTCCAGGCCGTGGACCGCCGCCGGCCAGCGCTTTCGAGGACTGCAAGGGCAAGGCCGAGGGCGCGGCGGTGCAGCACAAGACGCCGCAGGGCAGCGTGGCCGCGACCTGCGTGTCCGGACCGCAGGGCCTGTTCGCGAGGCCCAACATGCCGCCGCCGTTCGGCCCGCCGCCGCAATAGGTCAGCTGGCCAGCTTCGTATCCAGCAGCATCTTGACGGCGTCTTCCATTGAGCCGGCTTCGGTCAGGGCGCCGCCGCCGACGAAGAAGATGTCGTCGGCGTTCTGGATGGTATTGAGCCGGTGGGCGATGATGACCTTGGTCGTCGCCGCCGGCAGCCTGGCCAGCACTTCTTCCAGCAGCTGTTCGGTGACCGTGTCGATATTGGCCGTGGCCTCGTCCAGGATGAGGATCTCCGGCTGGCGCAGCACGGCGCGCAGGAAGGCGACCAGCTGCTTCTGGCCAAGCGAAAGGGTGTCGCCGCCGCCGGTGGGCGTCGCCAGGCCATCGTTAAACCGGCCGATGAAATCGATCAGGCCGAGGTCCGCCAGCTTCGCGGTCAGGTCTTCCTCCGACAGGGCGCACAGCTCGTCGTGCCCATAGGTGATGTTGTCCTTGACCGTGCCCGACAACAGGAACGGCTCCTGCAGGATGAAGCCGATCTTCTGCGCCCGCTCGGCCGGGGAATAGCCGCGGATGTCGAGGCCATCCAGCCAGACGCGGCCCTGGCTCGGATCATAGAGGCGGGCCATCAGCATGGCGGTGGTGGTCTTGCCGCCCCCGGTGGGGCCAACGAGGGCATAGGTCTTGCCGCGCTCCAGAGTCAGGCTGACGTCATCCAGCACGCGCTTGCCGTTCGGATAGGAAAAGCCGACGTCCTCGAGGCACAGAAGCGCGCCCTTGCCGCCGCCCTTGGCTGCATTGGCGACGGTGACCAGATCGGTCTCCAGGCCCAGCACTTCGGAGACGCGGTCGAGCGCGGCCATGGCCATCTGCAGGCTGGACCAGACGGTCGCCAGCTGCCGCAGCGGATTATAGAAGGTGGTGACTAGGAGCAGGTATTTGACCAGCGTGCCCACGGTCAGCTGGTGCCCGGAAATCAGCGTGACCCCGAGCACCAGCACCGCGATGCCACCGGCGCTGCCCGCCAGGGTGTAGAGCGGCATGAAGACGCCGGACGAAATGCCCGCCCTGATCGAGGCCTTGAAGTTGCGCTGATTGGCCTGGTCGAATTTTTCCTTGAAATAGTCCGTGCGGCCAAAGGCGATGATCACCTTGAAATTGGCCAGGCTCTCCGAGATGTCGCCGGACAGGGCGCCCAGCGCCTCGAGGCCCTTGCGGTTGGTGCGCTTGACCCAGGGCGAGATGATGCGGGTCAGGATCAGGATGACCACGGCGGGCGCCAGGGCGGCCAGACCGAGGCGCCAGTTGAGGGTCAGCAGCACGATGGCCGCGCCGGTGATCAGAAAGGCGCTGCCGAAGAACTGCATCAGTGCCTGGGCGAAAAACTGGTTGATCTTGTCGGTGTCGCTGTTCACCCGGCTGATCAGGTCGCCGGCCCGGTTCTGGGCGAAGAAGGCGATGGGCAGGTTGGAGAGTTTCGTGAAAAGGGCGTTGCGCATCTTGTAGAGCACGTTGCGCCCGACCGTGCCCATGCGCAGGGTCTGCAGATAGCTGGTGCCCAGAGAGGCCAGATAGACCAGCGATAGGAAGCCGGCGTATTTGAGCAGCAGGGGATAGTCGTGCCGTTGCATGGCCGTATCGATGACCTGGCCGACGATGATCGGGCCCAGCAGGTTCGCGCAGGACGAGGCGATGACGCAGACGATGGCGATGACCAGATTGGTCCGCTCGTCGGCCAGTAAAGGGGCCAGAGCCTTGGCCGCTGAGCCCAGGGTCTTGGTGCTCTCGGTCTCCTGACCGGTCTTGAGGGTGTAATCCATCAGGCCGCCTCGAACTGTTCGGTGGTTTCTTGCGAGCGCAGGATCTGGACGTATTCGGGGCTGGTGCGGACCAGCTCGTCGTGGGTTCCGCGCGCCAGGACCTCGCCTTCCATCAGCAGGATGATCTGGTCGTAGTCCTGCACCGGCTCGATCTTCTGGGTGATCGAGATCAGGGTCAGGTCGGGATAGTTCTTGCGGACGTTGGCCAGGATTCGGGCCTCTGTGGCGTTGTCGACCCGGGCGGTGAAGTCGTCGAGGAACAGGATCTTCGGGTCGATGGCCAGCGCACGGGCCAGCATGACCCGCTGCTTCTGGCCGCCGGAGAGCGACGCGCCGCGCTCGGAGACAATGGTCTCCAGCCCTTGCGGCAGGGCGCCGATGAAGTCGTGCAGTTCGGCGGTCTCGATGGCCATGGCCAGCGCCGCATCGTCCACCGTGCTGTTGAAGGCGATGTTTTCGCGCAAGGACAGATTGAACAGGGCGCTGTCCTGGAAGACGAAGCCGACCTGGGCGTAGAGGCTGGCGGTGGTGTAGTCGCTGATCGGCTTGCCGTCGTAATCAATCTCGCCTGAGGTCGGAGCGACAAGGCCGGTCATGACATAGAGCAGCTGCGACTTGCCGGCCGCCGTCGGGCCGATGATGGCCGTGCGGGTGCGCGGCGCGATGGTGAAGCTGGCCTTGTCCAGAACGGTCTTGCCGGCATAGGCCAGGGAGACGTCCCTGATCTCGATCTTGCCCGTCAGGTCGGCGGCGAGCGATCCACGCTGCGGCGACGGCGGGGCGAACAGCACCCGGCTGAGACGGAAGTACGAAGCCTGGGCCTGGCCGATCGCCTGGGACATGAAGCCGATGATGACGATGGGGAAGATCAGGATCGACAGATAGGAATTGAAGGCGGTGAACTGGCCGAGCGACATGCTGCCCTGGATCACGAAATGGCCACCGAGGGTCAGGATGGTGATGATCGCCACATTGGTCAGGAAGGTGATGATGGGGATCATCGTCGCGAACTGCCGCAGGATCTGCATGCTGATCGCCCGGGTACGGCCCGACAGGTCGACGAAGCGGGCGAACTCGCGGCCTTGCGTATTCAGCAGGCGCACCAGCGCTGCGCCAACGATGCTTTCGTTCAGCACCTTGTTCAGCTTGTCGATCATGCCCTGGATTTCACCGAACAGCTTGCGCACCCGGCCGAGCACGATCGAGAAGGTCACGGCGATCAGGGGCAGGACGGCCAGGACGGCGATGGCCAGCTTCCAGTTGGTCCACAACAGCAAAGCGCTGGTTCCGACGATCAGAAAGGCTGAGGAAATCAACGAGGCGACGGCCTGGGAGATAAAGGTCTTGATGGCGTCGACGTCGGACGTTAGGTTGGTCAGCAGCCGCGCCGGCGTCAGGGCCTCGATGGAGGCGTAGGTCTGGGTGGCGATCACGCCGGCCAGCCGCGTGCGCAGATCCCGCGCAACCCGCTCGGAAGCGACGGTCTGGACAACCATCTGCAGGTTGCCCAGTACAAAGGCGCCCAGGGTCAGCAGCGACAACCTGATCAGGGTCGCGGTCATGTTCAGATCGCCAGCCTTGAACCCGTCAATGGCGTGGGCGATCACCTGGGGCACAATCAGGCCCAGCCCGCTGGACAGCACGGTCAGGACGGCGAGCAGAATAATCTGGCCGCGATAGGGCTTCAAAAGGCCGCTGAGGCTGGGCCCTTTCGGCATGGCCGGTTTGGGTGGTTTCGGTGGTTTCGCCAATGTCGCCGCCTCCCTCAAGCGCGCCGCAACCTGACGATGCGCGCGCTGTCTGGCAATTCTTGAATTGAACTATTTTCGCCCCATCTACCATGGGCGGCACAGGGCGAGCGTTCGGCCTTGCACGGCATCAACGTCCCTCAGGAAATTTCGCCCGGAAGCGAGGCTGTCAATCGGCCCAGCAGGTCGCCGAGCGTGTTGATTTCCGCCGGTGTCCAGCGGTCACGGAACACATCGGCGGCCATACGGCGAACCGTCACTTCGGCCTGCTGGATTCTCTCCGCACCAACCGGGGTCAGAACCATATAGGCGACTCTCGCGTCGCGAGGGTCAGGCTCACGAACGACAAGGCCGGTTTTTTCCAGCGGCACGGCCATGCGGGTGACGGTTGACTGGCTGACGTTCAGGCGCCCCGCCAGATCAACCCGCCGCAGCCGGTTGGCCGGCGCGCGGCTCAATTGGGCAAGCAGATGGAACTCCTTGAAGCTGAGCCCGTGGATCGAGGCCAGCTCGGGTTCAAGGCGAGCTTCAATATAAGCCTGGGCGCGAAACAGGCGCATGAGCGCGGGGAAGGGGAGGAGGGACATAGAGGGCATATAGAGGATTGTAGTTGCACATGCAAGTTTATTGCAATTAGATTTCAACTAAAATTTTCCGAAGTGGCCGGGAGTGGCGCTGTCCTGTGCCGCCACTTCGCGCGCGCTCAAAGGGCGAGCCTTGACTTGGCCGGCCGGCGGAAGGGATGCTCCACAAGGCGAAAGTTGTAGCCGGGGTGCTCGCTGGAGATTTACGGCAGCCGCCGGATTATTCGATTCAATTCATTGTCGGATTGGGAGATCCTGATGCGCAAACGGCAACTGATTGTGATCTCCGCCTTCGTGATCCTCACGCTCGCCGCCTGCGCGTCCCAGCCTTACGTGGCGAGATCCGGCGCGCCTGGTTTCTTCGTCGGCCTGCTACATGGCTTCATCGCGTGGTTCGCCCTGATTGGGCATATCTTCAATCACAGCATCCGCGTTTACGCCTTTCCCAACAGCGGCGGCTGGTACGATTTCGGATTCCTGCTAGGCGCCGGCGTCTGGGGCGGCGGTGCGGGGGCGTCGGCCCGCCGTTCCTAGATTGGACAAAGGCGGTACGCAGAGCGACCTGATTTCAGGTTCATAAAAATTCCTTGACAGTTATATAACCAAGATGGCATGTAACGGTCATGACCCTGTTTGAAGCCATCGCCGAACCCAATCGCCGCCGGATCCTGGAGCTGCTGAGATCTGGCGAAATGCCGGCGGGGGACCTGGTGGACATGACGGGCCTCAGCCAGCCGGGCGTGTCCAAGCATTTGCGGATGCTGCGCGACGCCGGGCTGGTCAGCGTACGGCCCGACGGCCAGCGCAGGCTTTACCGGCTGGAGCCGGGCGAGCTGGCGGCGCTGGACGCCTGGCTTTTGCCTTTTCGACAGTTCTGGGCAGGCCGCCTGGACGCCCTTGATGATCACCTGGAGAGTGAACAATGACCCTCGATATCCAAGCCAGACTGAGCAACGCGCCTTTGGGCGTCGTGTCCGTGGACGGCGGCGACCTGAAGGTCGTCTTTACCCGCCGCTACAACAAGCCGGCCGCCAAGGTCTGGTCGGCGGTGACCACGCCTGAGCGGCTGGCCGACTGGCTGGCGCAGGCGACCTACGAGCCGCGCGTCGGCAGCGGCATCACCTTAAGCTGGAACAAGGGCGCCCACGTTATGACCGGCAAGGTGACGGCCTATGATCCGCCGCGGGTCTTCGCCTTCACCTGGCCGCTGGACGGGCGCGACACCCAGGTGCGGTTCGACATCGCCCCCGACGGCGAGGGCGCTGCGATCCTGACCCTGTCCCACTCGGGCCTGGATGCGCACGGCTGGGGCTCCGGCGTGCGCGCCGGCTGGCACGCCCATCTGGAAGGCCTGGTCGAGGCCATGGAAGGCCGGGCCACGCCCTGGGCGGTCAAGACCGAACGCGAGCAAACGCTGCAGGCGCGGTATCCCAAGCTGGGGTAGGCAGGCAGGGCGCGTGAAATCATGTCCCTTGGGATCGATATCACGTCCCCGCCTCAACCCCCGACCAGGCAAAAGCCGTTGCCGAAGGGGTCGCTGCAAAAGGCGATCGGCGGGCGGCCGGGCATGTCGAACTTCTGTTCGCAGAGTGCGCCGGCAGCGATCGCCCGGGTCAGGACCGCTTCCAGATCCTCGACATGGAAGTCGATGTGCACTGGAGTCCAGTGCCGCTCATAGCGGCGCACATCCTTCGAGCCCTTGGCCGGCCGGGAACCCGCCGGCTTCTCCATCAACCCGATCGTGGCGTCTCCGCAACTCAGGACCGCGTAGGTCGGGACCGGCCGGGCCACTTCGGCAAGGCCCAGGGCGTCGCGGTAGAATTTCAGCCCGTCATCGAGCTTTGGCACGTCGATGGTCACTGAATAGCGCATGGTTGATCCGATAAGGCAGGGGACGTGATATCATGCTCCTTGGGACACGATATCACGTCCCCGCCGCAGGACATTCCATGTACCGCATCACCTCCCAGGGCCCCACCGGCATGAGCCGGACCATGACCGCCTATCCCGACGAGGCGCTGCGCCAGGCGCGGACGGCGACCGACGAGGGGCGCACCGAGGTGTGGATCGCCGATGACGAGGGGCGGTTGTATAGCCTGGAGGCGTTCGGCGCACTCGTGGCGGGCGGACTGAAGTAGGCGGGAACCTTTCCGGCGGCGGCGCATTGACGCTCTCGTGACGGGGAGATGTCTTGCACCATATTCGTTCGATCATCCCTGAAAACACCGGCGCGGCGGCCCTGCGGCCGCTTGCGCGTCGCCATCCCCAATTTTGCGTTTCAGGAGAGAACCGATGAAGAATCTGATCCCCGTCACTGTCGCGGCCCTCGGCGCGGCTCTGGTCCTTTCGGCATGCAATCAGGCGGCCCCGGCCAGCGACAGCCCGCCCGTGGTTGTCACGCCGGCCAGTCCGTCGGTTGTGGTCGAGCCTGGCCCGGCTGGTCCGGCCGGCGCCCCCGGAGCGCCCGGAGCGCCTGGCGCTCCGGCGCCGGCCCCCGCGCCCGCGCCCAGCAAGTAGATAATTCGACCGGCCCGTTGCGGAACAGGCCGGCCGGCCAGGCAGTCCCCCCTGCCGCACGGCGCCTCCCCTCCGGAAACGGGCGGGAGGCGCTGGTGTTTTCAGGCGCCGCCGGACAGCGTAGACAGGACGGCGAAGGCGGCGCGTCGCCCGCCCAAGCCGGAGCCGGTCTCATGAAAACCATTCCCTTCGCAGCAGCCCTCGGCGCCGCCCTGGCGATTGGCGCGCTCGCCTCGTCGCCCGCGCCGGCCCAGCCGCAGGCGACCGGTACAGCGCCGGCCGCCCCGGCTTCCTGCGGCCCCGGCGCGGTCGAGAAATTCATCTGCGGCGTGCGCAATCCGGAGGATCTGGTGCTGGTTCCCGGGACCAAGTGGATCATCGGCAGCGGTCTGGCCGTGGCCAACCAGGCCGGCAGCGGCGGGCTGATCCTGATCGATTCTGCCGCCCATACGGCGGTGCGGCTGCCGGCCCCGTTCGGCCATGCGCGGGCGCCGTTCAAGGACTGCGCGGCGCCGCCAGCGGCTGCGAGCTTTTCGGCCCACGGGCTGAACATCCGCCCGGCCGGGCGCGGCAAGGCCACGCTCTATGTCGTCGGCCACACCGGCCGTGAGGCGATCGAGGTGTTTGATGTGGTGAACACCAAGGGCGCGCCGTCGGTGACCTGGGCCGGATGCGTCAACGCCCCGTCCGGCGCCTTCCTCAATTCGGTGGCGGCCCTGGGCGACGGGCGGCTGGTGGTCACCGATTTCTACCATTCGCCGACGACCATGCAGGACGCCCAGGCCGGCCGGAACACTGGCGGGCTGTGGCTGTGGAAGCCGGGCGGCGCCTTTGAAAAGCTGGCGGGCACCGACATGGCCGGCGCCAACGGCGTCGAGGTCTCGCCGGACGGCAAATATGTGTTCGCCGCCGAATGGGGCAAGAGCACGGTCCGGCGCTATGAACTGGCCGACACCGCCAAGGCGCCCTGGACGATGCAGCTGGATCTGCGGGTCGACAACCTGCGCTGGGGGCCGGACGGCAAGCTGCTGATGGCCGGACCGGGCGCATCCGGCGCGCCCTGCCCGGCGGGGACGCGCTGTCCCATGGTTCCGGTGGTCGGCGCCCTGGATCCGGCCAAACTGACTATGGCGGTGGTCAAGCGCGGACCGGCCGAGCCGACCATGGGCGCGATCAGTTCAGCCCTGATCGTCGGCGATGAGCTGTGGCTGGGATCGTCCAGCGGCGACCGCGTGGGCTATCAGCCGGTCGGCAAGTAAGGCCTGCGCGGCCTAAGGGTCGGGGTTCTTCTTCACATAGCGGTGGATGAGCAGGGTCGCGGCCAAGCCGCCCGCCAGCAGCAGGCAGGCCAGCAGCCAGGCGCCTTTGCCGTGCAGCACCGCATTGCCCGAGGCGCCGATGTCGACCTGCACCAGGGTCATGGGCAGCATGCCGATCGCCGAGCCGATCAGATAGTCGCGCCAGTGGATATTGGTCAAAGCCAGGGCCGCATTGGCCAGGCTGTGGGGCAGAGGCGTCAGGCGCACGATGGCCACGGCCCGCCAGCCGCCGTGCTCGGCCCGCTCGATCAGCTTGCCGATGCCCGGCGAGTGATCCAGCGTTCCGCCCCAGCCCATCCAGCGCACCAGGGCAAAACCGGCCGCGGCGCCGGCGACCGCGCCGACCATGGCCCAGACCGCGCCCCAGACCAGGCCGAACAGCAGCCCCGCAGCCAGGCCCAGCACCGTGCGCGGCACGAACAGCAGGCTGGCGGCGATCTGCAAGCCGATGAAGATCAGCGGCGCCAGCGGATTGCTGGCGATGGCGTTCTTGATGGCCAGGGGATGGATGTCGGCCCGATAGACAAAGGCCAGGACAACGCCCGTCAGAACGACAAGCAGGGCCAGGACGCGGACGGTGATTTTCAGCACGGGCGCCAGTATCTCAGGCTTCGTCGAAGCCGACAAACCGCACGGCCTCGTCGACGGACTTGCGGGTCGAGACCACGGCGTTGGCGGGGAAGCTCTCGTCCGGCCAGCCCATGGCCACGCAGATCATGATCACCTGATCCTCGGGGATGCCCGCGTGTTCGCGCACCACGGGCGACTGCATGATGCCCTGGCTGTTGATCACGCAGCCCAGGCCCCGCGACCAGGCGGCGTTGACCAGGGCGTTGGTCACCGCTCCGCAGTCGAACGGACCGATGTCGCCCTCGCGGATGGACCGGTCGAAGGTGACGACGATCGAGACCGGCGCATCGAACTGGCGAAAGCCGCGCAGCACCCAGCCCTGGCGGGCCTCGGCGTCGTGCCGCTCAATGCCCATGGCGGCGAACAGCTGCTTGGCGATGCCGATCTGCCGCTCACGGTGCTCGCCGGCGTATTCGCCGTGCATGCGGAATTCTCTGGAGTGCGGCACGCCGGCCAGATTGCGCTCGGTGTTGCCGGCACGGATGCGGTCCAGCGGCTCGCCGGTGATGACGTGAAAGTTCCACGGCTGGGTGTTGAGCGACGAGGGCGCGCGCATGGCCATCTCGATGACCTCGCGGATCAGGGCCTTTGGCACCGCCTGCTGCTTGAACCCGCGAATGCTGCGGCGGCCGAGGACGACGTCGTCAAAGGTGGCGGTCATGAGGCGGGTCTCGTGGCGGAATCCGGCGGCGACGACGGGGCCTATAGCATCTGCGCCGGCTCAGCGGGAGGCGATTGCGAAGGCGCCTGTTTTCGCCGCCGCGCCCTACTTCAGATCGCGATCCGGCCGTTGCTGGCGGGGCGCAATGTAGACCCGCTTGCCGTCCGGCGACGTGGGCATATCTCGATCCGCATGTCCCGTCGCCATCGCGATCTTCTCGACTTCTGCAAAGGGCGGCTCGGTCTCGGGGAAC
>CAZJBC010000002.1:25368-27679 GCA_964543805.1 uncultured Brevundimonas sp. | reverse complement strand
GGCGGCCGCTCGCCCCCTCCACCGCTTCGCGGTCCCCCTCCCCCGTAAAACGGGGGAGGTGTTAGGTGACCGACACCATCCGCATTGCCAACTGTTCCGGCTATTACGGCGACCGCCTCGATGCGGCGCGCGAGATGGTCGAAGGCGGGCCGATCGATGTGCTGACCGGCGACTATCTGGCCGAGCTGACCATGGGCATCCTCTACGGCCAGAAACAGGCCCGCGGCGAGCAGATGGGTTATGTGGCGACCTTCCTCAAACAGCTGGAGGACGTGGCCCGGTCCTGCGCCGATAAGAACATCAAGATCGTCGTCAACGCCGGCGGTCTCAATCCGGCGAGCATGGCCGGCGAAGTCCAGAAAATCCTCGACAAGCTCGGCGTGAATTCCAAGGTCGCCTACATCGACGGGGATGATCTGTTGCCGGAGATTTCGCGGTTGGAATCCGAGGGTGAGAAACTCGCCAACCTCGACACGGGCAAGGCCTTCACGGCCGGGCAGACCGCGCTCACCGCCAATGTCTATTTCGGGGGCTGGGGCATCAAGCAGGCGCTGGACGACGGCGCCGACATCGTCATCTGCCCGCGCGTGACCGACGCGGCCCTGGTCATCGGACCCGCCGCCTGGAAGTTCAACTGGAAGCGCGACGACTATGACGCGCTGGCCGGCGCCCTGACCGCCGGTCACATTATCGAATGCGGCGCCCAGTGCTGCGGCGGCAACTACGCCTTCTTCCAGGAGGTGCCCAGCTATCGCAACGTCGGCTATCCGATCGCCGAGATCGAGCGCGATGGCTCCTTCACCATCTCAAAGCATCCGGGCACGGGCGGCCTGATTTCGGTGGGCACCATCACCGCCCAGCTGCTCTACGAGATCGCCACGCCGGCCTATATGAACCCCGACGTCATCGCCCACTTCGACACCCTGAAGATCGAACAGGCCGGGCCCGACCGGGTGAGGGTCTCCGGCGTGCGGGGATCTTCGCCCCCGCCGACCCACAAGGTCTGTATCAATACGGTCGGCCCCTATCAGCAGAGCCTGGAAGTTCTCCTGACGGGCCTGGATATCGAGAAAAAAGCCGAGGTCTTCCTCGACGCGGTTTTCCACAATCTGGGCGGGCGCGAACAGTTCGACAGCGTCGATGTACAGCTGATCCGCACCGACCGCGAGAACCCGCAATCCAACGAGCTGGCCTACGCGACCCTGCGCGTCCTGATCACCAGCCGCGACCCGAAGAAGCTGGGCCGCCTCTTCCAGGCCAAGGTCACCGAACTGGGCCTGGCCAATATCCCCGGCAACACCACGGCCGGCAGCGCCGCGCGCTTCGACGGCGGCCGCACAATCGTCCACTGGCCGGCCCTGATCGACAGCAAGAAGGTCGTCGAGCGGGTGCATATGGGCGGCAAGACCACTGCGGTGCCGTCAACGCAAAGCCTGAACCTGGAGGAAATCCACTATCAGCGCCCGCCGGAAAACATCGCGCCCTCGCCCGACGGCGAGCGGGTGAAAATCCACTTCGGCCGCCTGTTCGGCACACGGTCCGGCGACAAGGGCGGCAACGCCAACTGCGGTGTCTGGGCGAAAACCGATGAAGCCTATGGTTTCCTGCACCAGTACCTGACCGTCGAGGAATTCAAGCGCCTGTGCCCCGACATGGCGGCCTGGCCGATCGAGCGCTACGAGATGCCCAACATGCGGTCCCTGAATTTCTACATCAAAGGCATCCTCGCCGGCGGCGCGGCCAGCAACAACCGCATCGACCGCCAGGCCAAGACCCTGGGTGAGTACCTTGGGGCGAAGGTAATTGAGGCGCCGGTGAGCCTCATCCCGCAGCAGGAGCGCTAGTACCGCAGCTTCAGCTCCGCGAACACGCTGCGCGGCACGGGATTGCCGCCCGGCGCCTCGACGTGGCTGGCGTGCAGCAGGTTGAAGCCCGAGACCGACAGCTGCACCTTGTCCGTCAGGTTCCAGCCCAGGCGGGCGTTCAGCTCGGTGTAGGACGGAACGGCCGGGTCGGGCAGGGCGGACACATAGCGCAGGTCGGCGTCGAGGGTGACCTTGCTCCCCAGGTCCATCGACGAGCGGATCGAGGCCTGTTGCTTCGGATCATCGCCAGCCTGCATGGCGCCCAGCAAAGCGCTGGACGAAGGCCGGAACCGCAGGTCCTCGGACAGATAGGTCCATGAAGCCGACAGCCGCCACCAGGGCCGGGCCTGATAATCGCCCCAGACTTCGGCGCCGCGGGTGTCGCCGTACATGCCGTTGCCCCAGCGCAGCGGCACCATCGAGACACCGCTGGCCGCCGGCGCCAC
>CAZJBC010000002.1:0-25358 GCA_964543805.1 uncultured Brevundimonas sp. | reverse complement strand
GCCCCAGTGCAGGGGCGTGAAGGTCACCGGCGTGACCTCGATGCTGCGCAGGTCATCGTAGACATTGTAGAAGGTCGAGATCGAGAACGTGGCTTTCGAGGTGGTTAGCACCCGCGCGCCCAGTTCGTAGGCGGTGAGCTTTTCCGAATCGAAGCTAGGGACGCCGCTCAGAAATACCTGCCCGCCCAGCGTTTCCACGACATCCCGGTCGAACGGGGTCGGAGAGCGGATGGCGCGCGAGGCGGCGGCCCAGAGCAGCGTGGTGTCGCTCGGCTTGTAAGTGGCGCGGACAGAGGGCAGGGCGGAAATGCCGGAATAGGGATCGTCTTCGGCCTTCAATCCCAGGATCAGGGTGGTCTTGGGCGTCAAGGTCAGGCTGTCCTGGACGAACAGATCCAAAAGGTTCAGGTCGCGGGCCGGCGGGGAAAACGAAAGGCCGCCGGAACTGTCAATCCGGTAGCTGGTTGTTCGGGCGCCGCCACCCCAGACCAGCTGTGTGCGCGCGCCCAGGGTCAGGCTTTGTTGCACGTCGATGTCCCAGGTGTTCAAGGCAAACCGGCCGCCCGTGCGGGGGGTACCCCGTTCGGCATAGTCGTAATAGGCCTGCGCCTGGAGGCTTGATCCATCAGCACCGGAACGCGTCCAGCGACCCAGCACATCCCGGCCGTTGAACGTTTCGTCGCCTGCTGCGCCCTGGGCCTCCGTCCCTTTATAGCCGTCGCCCTGCAGGGTCGCCGTGTCGCTGGCCGAGGGCGTCCAGTCGAGACGAAAACCGCCCTGCGGCCGCGACCAGTTGTCCGTCGCGCGGGCCCCGGCGGGCGTGATGGTGTCGGCCCCGTCATAGGCCTTGGCGTAGACGCGCCAGGCGAGGTTATCGCCCGCCTTGCCGCCGTAACGGATGGCGGCCTGGCGGGCCAGATCGCCGCCGCCGACGTCGATGAGGGTCCCTTGAGTCTCGCTGGACTTGCGGGTGATGATGTTGATGACCCCGTTCACCGCATTGGCGCCCCACAGGGTCGCACCCGGGCCGCTGATCACCTCGATGCGGTCGACGTCTTCGGCCACGACATCCTGCATGTCCCAGTAGACGCCCGAGAACAGGGGCGAATAGACGCTTCGACCGTCAATCAGCACCAGCAGCTTGTTCTGGAAATTCTGAGCCTCGGCGTTGCCGGAAAAGCCGCGGGCGGTGATCACATACTGGCTGGCCGAGGTCTGCTTGACCTGCAGGTTGGGGGCCAGGCGGAGCATCTCCGGCACGGTGGCCGCGCCGGAGCGAACGATGGCGTCGTGGGTGATCACATAGATCGCGGCCGGAGCGTCGGACAGGGGCTGCTGGCTCTTGGTGGCCGAGGTCACATCGACTCTGGCCAGCTCGTCGATGGACATGCTGCGCAGGTCCTCGACCGTCTGGGCCCGGACCTGACCGGCGAGCGACATCGTGAGCGCCGCAAGGGCGCCGCCGCAGAGCCATCGAAGGGATCTTTCAGACAAGCGCCCACCTCCCCCGGTCAAGGTCGCAAGTCATCTAACGTGGTTAGGTCAGTTCCGGTTCCAACGCGCAGGTAACTATCTTGCAGCGTTCGAGGCCGCGGCGGGTGGAGCCGAGACCCGCCAAGGTGTGGCTGAATTGACAGCAAAGCCTCCGCGTGTAGGCTTTTCGCCGGACGAACGAGTTCCGCCCGCCGTCGAACGAAAAGAAGCGGCGTGGAAAAGGCCCACCCGAAAACTATAACAAATTCAACATAAAATGGGGGCGACGATGGCGAAGAGACTTGTATTTGCAGCAACGGCGCTCTTGGCGGTCGTCCTGTTTGGCGGAGTCGCCGTGGCTCAAAACGCCGCCGGGCCAGCGTCCGCCCAGTCGGTTGCCCAGTTGCTCGACACATTTAACACGCCACAGGAAAAGTCGGATCAGGCCGCCGTGGTCAGCGCTATTTCGGCGATGAATACCGGCGGATATCCAGCGCTTCGCTCGCACCTGTCCGATCTGAGAGCGGTGCTCGACCATGCGCCGAGCGCCTATCCGGTGACCGAGCGGCGTGGAAGCATCATCGTCATTCGGGCCGGCAGCTCTGCCGAATACGCTGTCCTGGCGTCAAGGGCCGCGTCACAGTCGTCTTCCGGCGGCGGTGGCCCGGTCAACATCGTCAATGGCATGAACGTCTATCCGATGGCGGCGACCATTCTGGCCGGCAGCGCCGTCGAAGACCGCCAGCCGGATCAGGCCATCGCTTTCGCCGACCGAATGCTCAGCCTGCAACCCGAAAACGTCGATCTGCTCGTCCAGAAGGCCGAGGCGCAGGAACTGAAGAAAGATTTTCCGACATCCCTTGCGACCTATCAGGCCGGCCTCAATGTCGAATTGGTTTCCAACGACCAAAAGGGCGTGCTGCTGCGCGGAAAAGGCAGCGCCCTGGTCGAGATGGGCCGGCTCGATGAAGGCGAGCAAGCCTATCGGGATTCCTTGAAGGCGGCGCCGAACAATGCGCTGGCCAACAACGAACTGTCCTATATCGCCCACCTTCGCGCCGGCGGCTCGCCCACGCCGCTGGTCATCGTCAAGCCCGGTGAAACGCCAAGCGCCACGTCAGAACAGGTGGGTTCACCGGCGCCCATGGTCACGCCATCCCCGGCGGCTTTCGACCGCGCCGACGCCAATCACGACGGGAAGCTGGACAAGGCCGAGTTTCGCACCACCGCACGGGCCCAGCCGCCCAATGACGCCGACGCGGCCTGGCGCAACGCCGACAAGGATGGCGACGGCTTCATCTCGCGAGACGAATTCGTGGCGCCCATTCCAGCGCCGATCGGGGCGATTGTCCGATAAGCTGGGCCATGGCGGGTCCCATGCGCATTGCTGGTTCTGCTCCAGGCCTATGTCTGGCCGTTCACGGCGATGGTGGTGAAGTAGGATAGGGCTCGACGCCACATTCCCGCACCTTCCTGGGCGTGTCCTTCAGGCAGTCATATTCGTCCCGGGATTCGGACGCATCATACGGCGCGCCGTCTCCCGCCGAGCCGATGAACCGGGTCTTCCCGTCAGCCAGCATCAGCGCCCGCCCGTTGGCCTTGCAGGTCGGCGACTTGCTGACAGGACTTACCAGGCAGCGCCGATCCTTGGGCAGGAAGGCGCGGATGGTGACCGCCGCGCCGCGCGTCAGGTTGGCGCGGTCGAGTCCCTGGCGAAGCAGCGCGTTCGGCGTATAGGCCTCAATCATCCAGTCCTTGGGCTCCTGTCCAGCCGGTCCTCCGGTCATGTGGATCCAGACGTGGGGGTTGACCCATTCGACCTGGGTCACCGCGCCGGTCAGGGTTACAGGCGCATCGCCGTCGAACTCGGCGGAAAACTGGTGGTGGGCATGGGCGGGCGGAGCCGAGACGGCGGCGGCGAGCAGTACAAAGCTCAGGCACACGGCAGGAAGGCGAGGGTTCATGACGGATGTCCTTGTCCCATATCGCTAGCCCCCGCGCGCGTGAAACGCCGCCGGGAGACGTGCTTGTCGCCCTTTAGACCAATACGTCCGGCGGCGGGACATCCCTTTCGCCGCGCTATGGCGGGCCGGTGATGATGGTGGCGGCCGGCGGCGGACCGGCCTCGGCCAGTACGACCGCGCCGGCCCGAGGCTCGCTGGCTGTGATCTTGCCGATCGTGCCGTCAGGCCAGACCCATACGGTCGCCGTATCGGGATTGACCGCCGGATAGCGGCCCTGGGCCTGGGCCATTTTGATGATGTCGGGGCCGGAGGCGCCGAGCGCTGCGGCTTTGTAAAAATCGCCGGCCGCGATCGCCGCTTCCAGCGCGCCGGGCGGGGCGCTGGGCGCGTTTCCCGCCATGTGGTGGCCGCCCATGGCCGCCGGCGGCGCCACGCCTCCCGGCTCAATGCGGACGTCCCGCGTGAACATCAACCGGCCATGGGCGTCGAAACCCTGGACGGTCGTGCGCCCGACGGACAGGCCCGTGATCATCATCAGAGTCGGGCTGTGGAGCATGGCCTTGGCGACGTGGGAGTTGCTGGTCAGGGCCTGGCTGACCGGCGCGCGCAGCTCGATCATCACCGGTCCCTTGACGACCAGAACGGCGGGCTCGGCTGCGAGCACCCCGGCGCCCAGCAGCGCGGCCGCCAGCCCGGCGCCGCCGACGCCTGCGACACGGCGAATGAAAGTCCGGGGCGCCTCACTTCCCATGGACGCACCCTGCCATGCTCCGCCAGCTTGCGCCACCGGCGCCGGGCAAGCTAGCGTCACCGCATGTCCCTGAAGATGCCCGAACTGGACGGCGAGGTGCTCGCCCGCCGCGCCGAGATCGCCGACGCCCTGCGCGGGATCGCCGGCGAGGGCAATGTCATCGACCATGCCGATGGCCTGCGCGCTTTCGAAACCGACGGCCTGACCGCCTATAGCCAGGCGCCCATGCTGGCCGTGCTGCCGGAAACGACCGAGCAGGTCTCGGCGATCCTGGCCTACTGCAACGCCAACCGGATTCGCGTCGTGCCGCGAGGGGCCGGCACCTCGCTGTCGGGCGGCGCCCTGCCGCTGGGCGATGCGGTGCTGCTGGGAATGAGCAAGTTCGACGCCATACTCGAGGTCGATTATCCCAACCGCTGCGCGGTGGTTCAGCCGGGGGTCACCAACCTGGCCATCACCCTGGCCGTGGAAGGCGACGGGTTCTTCTACGCTCCCGATCCTTCCAGCCAGATCGCCTGCTCCATCGGCGGCAATGTCGCGGAAAACTCCGGCGGGGTGCACTGCCTGAAGTATGGCCTGACCACCCACAATGTGCTGGGCGCAACGATCGTTCTGATCGGCGGCGAGGTGATTGCGCTCGGCGGCAAGGCGCCGGACGCGCCGGGCTACGATTTGCTGGGGGTCGTGGTCGGCTCCGAGGGCCTGCTGGGCGTGGTCACCGAGGTTATCGTCAAGCTGACGCCGAAACCGGAATGTATCCGCGCCGCCCTGATGGGTTTTCCCACAGTCGAGGGCGCGGCCCAGTGCGTCGCAGACATCATGGGGGCGGGCATCGTGCCGGCGGGCCTGGAGATGATGGACAGCCGGGCCATCCAGGCGGCCGAAGCCTTCGTTGGTGCGGGCTATCCAACAGACGCAGCCGCCCTGCTGGTCATTGAACTGGATGGTCCCGCCGCCGAATGCGAGCACCTGCTGGACGAGACCTGCGCCATCGCCCGCGCCAACGGCGCCGACACCATTCGCATCGCCAGGGACGAGGCTGAACGCGCCCTGTTCTGGGCCGGACGCAAGGCAGCCTTTCCGGCGGTGGGCCGCATCTCGCCGGACTATTACTGCATGGACGGCACCATCCCGCGCCGCGAGCTGCCCCACGTACTGAACCGCATCGCGGCGATGAGCCAGTCCTGCGGTCTTTCTGTCGCCAATGTCTTCCACGCCGGCGACGGCAACCTGCACCCGCTGGTGCTCTACAACGCCAACAAGCCGGGCGATCTGGAAAAGGCCGAGGCCTTCGGCGCCGACATCCTGCGCCTCTGCGTCGAGGTCGGCGGCGTACTGACGGGCGAGCACGGCGTCGGCGTCGAAAAGCGCGACCTGATGCCGGTGATGTTCACGCCTGTCGATCTGCAACAGCAGGAGGCTCTGAAGGAGGCCTTCGATCCGGGATACCTTTTGAACCCTGGCAAGGTGTTCCCGAACCTGCATCGATGCGCCGAGGCCGGGCGCGTCCATGTCCACGGCGGCCAGATCCGCTTTCCCCACCTGCCGCGGTTCTGATGGCGATCCCCGTCGAGCGTCCCGCCAATCCGCTGGAGGCTGCAGAGCTGATCGCCGCAGCGGCGGGCGACGGCCGCACGATCGAAATCATGGGTGGCGGCTCCAAACGGGGCTGGGGCGGCGGCGAAGCGGCGGGCGACCTCGTGCTCTCCACCGAAAAGCTGAACGCCGTCATCGACTACGATCCGATCGAACTGGTGCTGACGGTTCAGGCCGGGGCGAAGCTGACCGACATCGAGGCTTTGCTCGACACTCACGGACAGATGCTGGCTTTCGAGCCGCCGGACTTCGGCCCGGTGTTCGGCGAGGCGGCGGGAAAATCGACCATCGGCGGGATTCTGGCCGCCAACCTGTCCGGGCCCCGCCGCCTGCTGGCCGGCGCCGCGCGGGACCATTTCCTGGGCTTCGAGGGCGTCTCTGGGCGAGGTATCGTCTTCAAGGCCGGCGGCAAGGTGGTCAAGAACGTCACCGGCTTTGACCTGCCCAAGCTAATGGCCGGCTCGTGGGGCACGCTGGCCTTGCTGACCGCGGTCACCCTCAAGGTCGTTCCAAAGCCGAAGGCCAGCACAACTCTGCTGGTCCGCAATCTGTCGCCCGACCAGGCCGTCCAGGCCATGACCCGCGCCGTCAGCCTGCCGCTGTCAGTCTCCGGCGCGGCGAACCAGCCAGACCTGACGGCGTTGCGACTGGAGGGCTTTGGACCCTCGGTCGCCGCGCGGCTGCAGCGGCTGAGGGGCGAGATGACGGCGTTCGGCGAGGTGGAGGTTCGCGATCAGGATTTCACGACCAGCTTCTGGCGCGACGTTGGGCGACTTGCGACTCTGACCGATCAATCGGGGGAATTGTGGCGGGTCTCCCAGCCGCCCGCCCAAGGCGCGGACGCGGTGCAGACAGCAGAAATCCTCGCCGCTCTGGATCCGGATGTGCGATGGCGGATGGACTGGGCGGGCGGGCTGGTCTGGATCGAGATGCCGAAGAGTCTGCCTTTCCAGATCGATCGGCCAATGGGCGGCGGCCGCTGGAGCAGGGTGCGAGGCCGGCCGGACGTGTGGCCGAGCAGATCCGACGCGACAGCAAGGCTCACCGCCCGCGTCCGCGCCGCCTTCGATCCCGCGGGCGTCTTCCTGGAACGCACGCCGCTCTATGGGAGCGGCGAATGAAGACCGAATTCTCTCCCGCTCAACTGGCCGATCCCGCCGTGGCGACCTCCGAGTCCCAGATTCGCAAGTGTGTGCGCTGCGGGTTCTGCAACGCCACCTGTCCGACCTATGTCCTGCTGGGCGACGAGCGCGACAGTCCGCGCGGGCGGATCTACGCCATCAAGGACATGCTGGAGAACGGCCGTGCGCCCACGGCCGAGACCGTCACCCACATCGACCGCTGCCTGTCATGCCTGGCCTGCGTGACCACCTGTCCGTCGGGCGTCAACTACATGCGCCTGATCGACCACGCCCGCGCCTATATAAACGAGAGATACCGCCGCCCCCTGATCGACCGGACGTATCGCCGGCTGCTCGGCGCGATTCTGCCGCACCCGGCGCGGATGCGCCTTGCCATGGCCCTATCGCGTCTCGTCCGCCCGCTCGCGCCCTCGCTGGCCAGGGTTGCGCCGTTGAAGAGCGCCGCGGCGATGATCGTTTTGACGCCGCCCCGTGCTGCGCCCCTGCCGCCCGCAAAGACGGTCTATCCGCCGACGGCGCCAGAGCGGGGCCGGGTCGCCTTGCTGCAGGGCTGCGCCGAGCCGGTGCTGAAACCCGAAATTCGCGCCGCCACGATCCGGTTGCTGAACCGCATGGGCCTGGAAGTCGTGCTGACCCCAGGCGAGGTCTGCTGTGGATCGCTGGTCCACCACATGGGTGATGAGAACGCCGCGCGCGCCGCCGCGCGGACCAACGTTTCGGCCTGGATTCGCGAGCGGGAGCACAACGGGCTGGACGCGATCCTGGTTACCGTTTCGGGCTGCGGAACCGCCTTGAAAAACTACGGCTTCCTGCTGCGGGAGGATGCGGCCTTTGCTGACCCCGCCGCCACCGTTTCCGCCCTGGCCTGCGACGTTAGCGAGGTCATCGCCCAGTTCGGCCTGCCGCCGGCGACGCTGGGTCCCGGCTTGACCGTAGCCTACCAGAGCGCCTGCTCACTGCAGCACGGCCAGCAGATCAATGACCTGCCCGCCGATCTGCTGACCGCCGCCGGGTTCGTCGTCAAAAGGCCGGCCGAGGCGCACCTGTGCTGCGGCTCGGCCGGGACCTACAACATCCTTCAGCCCGACATCGCTGCGCAGCTTCGCGACCGCAAGCTTGCCAATCTTTCCCGCCTGGCCCCCGACGTTATCGCTTCGGGCAACATCGGCTGCATCACCCAACTGAGTCTTGCCGCCGGCGTTTCGGTTGTCCACACCGTTCAGCTTCTGGACTGGGCGACGGGCGGGCCGAATCCGTTATCATCCACCTCTGATCTGCTTAAGGACTTCTCCGCGTGACTTTCGAAACGCCCCAGACCCTGAGGGGTCCCCTACGCCACCCGCGCCAGATGCTGGCCGACCAGGAATACGGCGGCCACTCGTCGATCCACGACGACGCCATGGCCGAAAAGCTGGGTTTCCGGGCTGGTCCCATCGAAGGGCCGACCCACTTCAGCCTGTTCCCGCCGTTACTCGAGCACCTGTGGGGCGAGGCCTGGTTCGAGCGCGGCTGCATCTCGGCGCACTACCAGAACATGGTGGTCGAGGGTGAAGCCACGCGGGCCTTCGTCGACATTCCCCACGAAGGTTTCGAGACCCGCGCCTGGGCGGAAAAGGCCGACGGCACGCCGGTCCTGGAAGCCAGCGCCAACCTGGGGGCCGGCGAGACCCTGCTGGACAAGCGGATGGCTGGCCTGCGGCCGCCAGAAAAACTGGTCATCCTTTCCGACCTACGCGTCGGCATGAAGGGCGCGGTCGATGAGCCGGTGCGCATGGACCGCGACCAGCACATGGGCGCGCTCTATCCCTTCTCGCTAAAGCAGAAGCTGGCCAAGATCACCGAGATTTCGCCCTGGTACTATGACGACGCCCGCTCGCCCTGGGGCCGGGCGATCATCCCGCTGGAGATGGTCAGCGTCCTGGCTGAATATTCGAACCGCAAGGCCGGTTTTCCGGTCAAGGGCCCGGCTGTCGGCCTCTACGCCGACCAGGAAATCCGCATGATCCAGGGCCCGCTGTTCGTCGGCGAGGACTATCTGGTCCGCCGCGAGATCGTCGCCCTGTCGGAAAGCGCCCGGACCGAATCCTACTGGGTGCGCAGCCGCATCTTCGACGCCGCCGGCAAGATCCAGGTCGCCGAAGTGCTGCTCAACCACGCCACGCTCAAGCATTCCTACGCCAACTATGAAGCCGAGCTGGGGGCGAAGGCCTAGGCCTTCAGAGCCTTCTTCACCCAGCGGTACAGCTTGACTTCCAGCAGCCAGGCCAGGGCGAAGGCAAGCGCGATGGCGGCGATGGTGGCCGGCAAAAGCCCGACGCTCTGACCCCAGACGGAGGCCAGCTGCAGCAGCGGATGGTGGACGATATAGAGGCCGTAAGAAACCGGGGCGATGACGGCGAACAGGCCGACCGTCTGGTTGAACCCCACCCATTTCAGCTGTCGCCAGGCAAAGGCGCCGGCCATGAAGGCGGCGCCGGTCGCCAGGTGACGAATCTCCAGCACCGGAAAGGCGCCCGCACCGTGGTAGCCGACGCGCGAGATCAGGATCGAGGCCGCCAGGACCGCTGTCACACCGACAAGAGGCAACACGATCTTCGGGCTCAGCCTGCCCGCCAGCCAGCCCTTGGCGGCCAGATAACCTGTCCACCAGATCGCCATGTGGAAGACCACCCGCAGCGTCCAGTGCGGGAACCACGGATAGGCGGCGGCGGCGAGCGCGGCGGCGGAAAAGACAATGATCGACGGCCGCTTGACCCGCATCAGCGGGATAAAGGCCATGTAGAACCACCACTCGTAGGACAGCGACCACAAGGGGTTATCGTTCATGTAGGGCGCTGTGATCGCGCCCGGCAGATTGGTCAGGTCCTGCAGCATGAACAGGTTGCCGGCAAGGCCGGGCAAGTCGGGTCCGATCAGATGGCCGGCCAGCAGGCATTGCACGCCGTAGGCCAGGGCGAAGACCGGGATCAGCGGCGTGAAAATCCGCACCAGCCTGGCCTTGAAGTAGTGGCCCGTCGTCTGGGCCCGCACACTGACCGAATAGGCGATGACGAAACCTGACAGCAGGAAGAACAGGATCACGGCTTCCTGGCCGAAGCGGAACAGCCAGGCGATCGGCAGGCCGAACAGCATCGTGCCGCGCGGCACGGCGTGGTGCAGCAGGACGTAGACCGCCGCCAGTCCTCTAGCCGCTTCCAGGCGCTTGAATTTCACGCTTCGCAGCTAGACCAGAATCGAAGGAGCGACAATCGCCGGGTCAGTGGGCGGGCTTCCTGCGATGTTTCGCCGGGGCGGCCGCCGGTTTGGCGTCGACAGAGAAGGCCAGCAGCACATTGTCCGGACCGCTCGATCCGGACGAGCCGTTGTAGCCGGCCATGATGAAGGCCATGTCGCCCGCAATGGTCAGTCCGGTGGCGTCCAGATTGCCGCCGTGCTGGGCCATGACGCCGTTGACCGTGTCGTACTTCTGGCCAGCGGTGTCGAAGTCCAGGATCTGGTGGCCGTCAGCGGCGGTGAAGGCGCGGATATGACCGTCCTGGTTGGGGCCGAACAATACGCCGTTCGACAGGGTCGGCGGGGCTGAATATCCATTGCTGCAACGGCCGGCAAAGCTGCACTTGGCCGGCTCGGGGGCCACATGCTGCCATTGCTGGACGCCGTCGGTCAGGCGCAGGGCGGTCAGGCTATGGGCCGGGCCGCCCGGGCCGGGCTGACCCTGGTTGACGGCGACGTAGAGGTTGTTCCTGTCCGCCGCCATGCCCCACTCGACGCCGCCCAGGGCGCCGCCCAGGCCGATGCGGGTCTGCCAGATGATATTGCCCTTATTGTCGGGATCCATCGCATAGACAGCGCCCGACTTCTGGCCGGCCAGGATGACGTCCTTGCCGTTGGTCATGTGCACCAGGATCGGCGATGAGCCGAAGTCGTGGTCGGGACCGGCCGGCGAGGGGCAGTTGGCCGGCCCGGCGCGGGCGGGCGCGGGCGCAGCAGGCGGGGCCGCGCCGGCGGCCGCCGGGCCGCGAGCGGGGCCGCCGCCGCTGAAACAGCCGGTCAGGAAGTTGTCGTTCTCCTCTACCTGCTTGACCCATTTGATCTCGCCGGTGGCCATATCCATGGCCTCGACCGCATCGAAATAGGGCTCCTTCACGTCGGTGTAAGAATCGCCGGTGGCCACATAGATCAGGTGACGCTTGGGATCGACGGTCGGCGTGGACCACACCGCCGCGCCCGCCGGGCCATACATCTGGGTTCCGGCCGAGTTCTTCTTGGTTGGCGCGGGCTCGACGGGCAGGGTGCGCGACTTCCACTTGACGGTCCCCTTGGCCGTGTCGATGGCGATGACCGCGCCGCGCGCCTTGCAGCACTCATAGTTGTTCAGACTGGCGACGGTTTCTTCGCCCGACGACAGGGGCACATAGAGGATGCCGTTGTAGAGCACGCCCCCGCCGGTCAGAACCGCCCGCGGGTGATCCTCGAAGTGCACGGTCCAGAGCACATGGCCCGAGTTGGCGTCCAGCGCGGTGACGCTGCGGGTGTTGTCGCCGATGTAAACGGCATAGCCCGACGGGGCGCGGGCGTTGCGGCCTACCGACGGGGTCATGCGGATGCTGGTCTGTTTGGTGAAGGTCCAGGCCACGCAGCCGGTCTTCTTGTCCAGCGCATAGGCGTGGCCCGAGGATGAGGTGACGAACACCCGGTTGCCGAACGGGGTGGGCTCGCCATAGCGGCCGCCCTGATAGGCGAAGGCCCATTTGACCTTCATCGC
The DNA here is from genome assembly GCA_964543805.1 of uncultured Brevundimonas sp. Classification (GTDB taxonomy): domain Bacteria; phylum Pseudomonadota; class Alphaproteobacteria; order Caulobacterales; family Caulobacteraceae; genus UBA5005. The sequence continues at coordinate 13,667 of CAZJBC010000002.1, read as the reverse complement.
GGGCGCGCTGGCGGCGGTGAAGGCGCTGCCGACGGCCTGGCGGCTGTTCTGCGGATCAGGGCTCCAGCCGTTCCACGACGGGCCGGCCGCGCTGAACTTGTTGCTGGCGGGGCAGGGGTTGGAGGCTTCCTTGCCGAAGTCGAAGGGCGCGGTGGGCGCCTGGCCGGTCAGGAAATAGGCGACCGCGCTGATGTCGGAGTCCGACATGCCGGCCGCCATCGGCTGCATGGCGCCGGTCTTGAGGATGTTGATGACATCGTTCGGCCAGAAGGCGGACAGGGCGGCCAGGTTCGGGGCCCGGTCCACGGCCGGATCGTGACAGCCCTTGCACTTGGCGTTGAACGCGGCCTGGCCCTGGGCGATGGCCGGATTGGGCCCGCGGCCCGCGCCGCCAGCGCCGCCGGGACCACCCGGTCCGCCGCGACCCGGGACAGGGGCGCCGGGCGCCGGCGCGCCGGCGGGTGCGGTCTGCGGAGTCTGGCTGAGGGCTGAGGTGGCCAGCACGACGCCGGCTGCGAATACCGCGGCGGCGACCGCGCCCAATGCGAACTTCATCTTCTTCCTCCGGACGATCTTGCTTTTTTCCCGCATACCTTCCCCGGCGTCACATGACCAGCGCGAAGGCCCGCGCCGCCGGGCAGCGCCTGTCGCGTTCGGCGACCCGCGTTCTAGCGCTTCTTGCCCAGTTCGGCGGCGATGTCCTTGACCATGCGGCCGGCCCTGCGGTGGGCGGCGGTCAGCTGTTCGCGGGTAACGCCCCAGCGCTTCATCCAGTATTCGACGGCCCGCCGCTCGGACAGGTCCAGGCGGTCCTTGTCGATAAAGCCGCGCTTGTCCTTCAGTCCCGCCATGGCCGACTCCTCAAAGCCGGTCCAGTCTGGCCGCCGGGCTCACGCCGCGCAAGGCCAGGCTCGGAACCGCCACGCTTGCCCGGCGTTAGCCAATCGTCACCAAAGGGCGTGATGTAACGCCTCTGCGTCTGGCCAAGCCATGAACCGGTTCATCATCAGCTATTGTCTGGGTCTCGTCGTCGTTTGGGCGGGGCCAATCAGCGCCCAAGCCGCGCCGAAGACCTACAGCTATGTCATCACTCATCCGACCTATGGCGCGATCGGAACCTATGACCGTGTGTCCGACGAGGCCGACGGCGAAATCCGGGCGACCGCCCACCTGCGTATAACCGTCAAGATTCTCGGCTTCATCGTGCACCGGGAAACCGCCACCCAGGACGAGGTGTGGCAAGGCCCGCGTCTCGTCTCATTCCAGAGCAGCACCCTGGTCAATGGCAAACCGCTGAACGTTCACGGCCAGGTCCAGGGCGCGGCCTTTGTCGTCACCACCCCGACGGGCGCCCGTCTGGCTCCGGCGAACGTCACCGCCTCGGACCCCTGGTCCCTGAACCGGTTGGGGCCGGGCACGGTGGTCTCGATCAAGTCCGGCCGGCTTGATCCTGTGATCGTCACGGGCGGTGAGGCCGAGACCGTGGTGATCGGCGGGATTCCAACCTCCACAAGGCACTTTCACGTCAACACGGCGGCCCAGCCGAACAAGTGGGAGGCCTGGATCGACGCCCGCGGCGTGCCGGTGAAGTTTCGCAGCCTTGAAAGCGACGGTCCGATCGATTTCACCCTGGTGTCGACATCGTCATGATCCGGCCCGTAGCCGCCGCAAGCCTGATCGCAGTTCTTTTGAGCGGTTGCGCCACGGTTCCCCAGGTCAGCCCTGCGATCGGTCATCCCGAAATTGCCGAGCCCACCCAGATCACGGGCGCCCGCGGCCCGCTCAGCGACGCGCAGATCAAGACTCTGATCGACCGGCTGACTATCGGCCCGACGGACGATGCGTTGCTGCGCCGCCACCTGGCGATCGAGCAGGCGGTCTCGTCCACACCCCTGGTCGCCGGTGAACAGACCCAGCTGCTGCGCGATGGCGTGCAAACCTTCGCCGCCATGTTTGCGGCGATCAAATCAGCCAAAACCCAGATCGACCTTGAGTACTATATCCTGGAAAATGTGGAGAGCGACGGCGTCAGGCTGAGCGACCTGCTGCTGGCCAAGCGTCGGGAGGGTGTCGAAATCAACATCATCTATGACAGCTACGGTTCGGGCGACACGCCCAAGGCTTTCTTCGAGACCTTGAAGGCGGCCGGGATCCGGCTGGTGGAATACAATCCCGTCGATCCTCTGAAAGCTAAAACCGGCTACGCGCCGAACCAGCGCGATCACCGCAAGATCCTGGTGGTCGATGGGACCACCGCGATCGTCGGCGGCGTCAATCTGTCGACAACCTACCAGCCAAATTCGCTCGGCAAGTCGGGCAATGTCGATGGCCAGCCGCCCGAACACTGGCGTGACACTGATCTGATGATCAAGGGCCCGGCCGCCGCGCAGCTTCAGGCCTTGTTTGTCGAGCATTGGCGCCAACAGCATGGGCCCGCGTTCGCCGGCCCCGAGGCTTTTCCGCCGCCGCCGTCGGCCGGCGGGGCGGTCGTGCGGATTCTCGGCAGTTCGCCGCAGACCGCCGAGCCCCTCTACTACGTGACCCTGATTTCGGCGATCCGCAGCGCCCAGAAGAGCATCACGGCCAGCGCCGCCTATTTCGCGCCCACGTCTGACGAGATGCACGCCCTGATCCAGGCCGCCCGGCGCGGCGTCGATGTGCGGCTGCTGCTGCCGGACCGCAGCGATTCAGCCCTGTCGCTTGCGGTCGGCCACTCGCACTACAGCGATCTGCTGAAGGCCGGCGTCAAGATCTACGAGACCCACAATCTGGTCCTGCATTCCAAAACGGTGGTGATCGATGGGGTGTGGTCGGTGGTCGGCTCGTCCAACTTCGACCATCGCAGCGTGATCTTCAATGACGAGGTCGACGCGGTGGTGCTGGGCGGCGATACGGCGGCGCAGCTGCAGGCCATGTTCGACGATGATTACAAATCGGCCAGCCAGATCGATCCGGCGACCTGGGCCAAAAGACCGGTCTCAGCACGCCTCAACGAGGTCTATGCGCGGGTCTGGCAGAAACTTTTGTAGAAAAGAGAGCGGCGGCCGCTGCTGCGACCGCCGCTCCTTGTCGAGTGTCTAGTACCAGGTGCCAACGCCACCGTGGCTCGAGCAGGTTCCGGACTTGGTCTTGCTCTTGCTGTAGGTGCCGTCCTTGCACTGGGCGGTCGCGCCGGCGGGCTTGCCGGTCGAGGCCGGGGCCGCGGAGGCCTTCAGGCCGGCCGAGGACGAAGCCGAAGCCGAAGCGGTGGCCGTCGACGAAGCCTTGGCGTCAGCCTTGGGCGCCGCCGGCGCCTTCGGAGCGGCCGAGGCGGTGGTCGCCGCGCCAGCCGGGCAGGCGGTGAAGTGACCGCTGGCGTCACGGCAGGTCTTGGGCGCGTCCTTGGCCGCAGTCGTGGTCGCTTTCGGAGCGGCGGCGGCCTTGGTGTCGGCCTTGGCCTTGGTGTCCGCCTTGGGGGCCGCGGCGGTCTTGGTGTCAGCCTTGGCCTTGGCGTCCGCCTTGGGGGCCGCCGCAGTCTTGGTGTCGGTTTTGGCCTTGGCGTCCGCCTTCGGTGCGGCCGGGCACTTGATGAACTTGCCCTTGTCGTCCTTGCAGGTCGCTTTCGGGGCCGCCTTGGGGGCGGTCGAGGCGGCGGCCGGGGCTTTGGCGTCAGCGGCGGCGGCGATGGTCGGGCTGACGAACAGCGCCGAAATCGCCAGGGCTATCAAAGCAGTACGCATGGTTTTCTCTCTCCTGGGATGGTCTTCGTTGTGGAGGCGGGCGTTTGCGCGTCTCCGGGTGGGCAGTTTCTATCCGGGTTGGACGGCGCTCGCGCTGGCGATCGCCGGCAGATGTTCGGCCAGGTGGGCCATCAGCTGATCGACCGGCACGCCAAGGTGCGAAGCGATCTGCTGGACGTGTTCATCGCCCAGCGCCGCCTGGATCTGGTCGGCGCTGATCGGCAGGTTTTGGCCACTGGCCATCCAGGATGACACCTGGGCGCCCAGACCGCCGGCCTGCAGCTTTTGCAGCACCCCGCCCAGACCGCCCGGCGCATTCTGGATCGCGCCGGAAATCAGGGACTGGGCTTCGCCTTCGGCGCCCTGAAACAGGGCGCCCTTCATGGAGTCAAACAGGCTCATAGGTATATTTCCCGCCTTGCAGGCCCGGAACATTCCAGGCCGATTGTCGTCCCGCTCAACAGTTTGGGCCCGCCGCCCTAGCTGTTGTCTTCCACCTCCGCGTCCGGCGCGTTCTTCTTCACCGACGCAATCGCGTTCTTGGCGCTCTCTTTCGAGGAATAGCCCTCGGAAGACAGCATGATCTCGGAATTGTATTTGAAACGGACCCGAAACTCACCCTTCTTGTCCTTGTAGATCTCAAACTTGTGGGCCAAAGGCCAGTCTCCTGAAAGAGGGTGAACGCAGATAAGCCTTTTTGACACCGCCAAGATGACTGTCAACTGAACAGCTTGACAGGAATGGCGGACAGCTCGCCACGGCTTGCAGTCGCGCAGATTCACTATCTCCCAGATGCATGTCAGCCTTGTGATACAGTCGTTGCAGCGCCTGGCGGCCGGTCGCCGGCAGGGCGCGGTCGGCTCGCCTGCCAGGCGGTGACCCCTTGTCAGTACCTCTCGGGCGGCTATAGAACCACATACGGCTCAGCAAGTTATGCCAAAATCAAAAGCCGGCGGGATGGATGACCGAGATTTCTTGCATCATCTGCGTGTACAACGAGGGCGAGCGGATCAAGGCGATCCTCAGCGCCGTCTATGGCCATCCCGGTCTTTCGGAAATCATAGTCGTTAACGACGGATCCACCGACGAGACCGAAGCGGTGCTGGCCGCCTATCCCGATATCAAGCTGATCACCTACAGCCCCAATCGCGGCAAGACCTACGCCATGGCCCGCGGCATCGCCGCCGCCCGCGGCGAATATCTGATGTTCCTGGACGCCGATCTTTCCGGAGTCGAGCCGCGTCACATCGACGCTCTGGCCGAGCCCGTGCGCCGCGGCAAGGCCGAGGCCACCATCAGCCTGCGCAGCAACAGCCTGGCGCTCTATCGCGCCCTGGGACTGGATTTTGTTTCGGGCGAGCGGGTCGTTCCCACCTGGCTGCTGGCCGACGCCCCGGAAATCATGGAAAGCCTGCCGCGCTGGGGCGCCGAGGCTTTCATCAACGAACGAATCATCGCCGCGCGCATGCGCCTGGCGGTTGTTGACTGGCCCACGGTGGTCAATGTCCGCAAGCACACCAAGATCGGCCTTGTCCGCGGCGCCCTGGCCGAGCTGAAGATGATCGGCGATGCGGTCGGCCTGCTGACGCCCCTGGGCCTGGTCCGCCAGAACTACTGCCTGCTGCGCCAGGCCGGCCGCCTGCGCTGGCTGGGCAAGCGCCGCCGCTTCGCCGGCGCTCGCGCCGCGCCCTAACCCAGTCGACGAAATGGGTGCAACCCTCGCCTCGTCGGTGCGAAGGTGGTCCTTATCCACGACCCCCCTCGTTCAGGGGGGAGGTCAGCGGTGTGGAATGCTGTTACCCCGCAGTGCGGGATTCGCCGCCAGGAATATTGAGTACAATGCGTATAGTCATTTTTGCGGCGGCGGCCGTTTCAGCCATGTCGGTGTCGTCTTTTCCCGTGTTAGCCCACGCCGACATGATCGCCTCGGCCTCCAACAACCAGTGTCTGGCCAACCAGGGCGGGGCCGCTGTCCTTCAGGTCTGCAGCAACAGCCGCCACAATGCGAATTTCCCCTACAAGTCCGGCGAAAACGTTTTCTATGGCGCTTTGAACATCGGCGGCCAGTGCCTGGACGTACGTAACCGCCAGCAGGTCGTGTTCGCCGCCTGCAACGGTTCAAAGACACAGACCTGGAAGCTGGCCGGCGCCACCACCCAGCTCAACAATGAAGACGGCGTCTGCATCGCCGGGTCCGGCTCATCCGTCGCCGTGCGTCCGTGCCCGGCCAACGGCTCGTGGCGAAACGCCAGCTATTTCGCGCTTCCCGGCCTGCCCGCCACCGTGGCGCGTGGAACGCCGTTGAAGATTCTGGGCGGCGACGTCGTTAATTCCCAGACGGGCGCCGTCGTTGACAAGGGCGGCGCGGCGGCGATCGTCTCGCACGACAGCGGGGGCATTATCTCGCACGACAGTGGCGGCCTGGTCGCCGCGGGTGGCGGCAATGTCGTCGCTGGGCCGGGCGCGTCGGGCCTGGTTGCGTCTGGCGGCGGAAACTAAAACAGCTGTCTCGGACCGTCTGCCGGCGAAGGCGCCTATGCGTCTTTCCGGCAGATGGTTTGACGTCAACGGCCGTCAGGCCTGCCGCTTTTCATGGCGGAAGCATTTGACCTCGTCGCAGGTCGCGCAGCTGCGGGCGTGGGCGAGGGGCGTCTCCAACAACGTCATCGCCGTAACTGGTTTGGCCGAGCCGCCGTCCTGAAGCCGGCCGGTAAGACTGACCTCCAGCACGCCGTTTTCCAGACGCACGTCGAGGCGCAATGGCCGGGATGACCGAAACCGCAGGTCGACATAGTTCCACGCCACCGTCGCATCCCGCCCGGACTCGGCGTCCGATCCGGGCACGACGCGTGAATGGCCGTGGCGTTCAATGATTTCGCACCCCGCCTGCAAGGCCACGTCATAAAGCGCGTTGGACAGCTGGCACAGGCCGCCGCCGACCGCTGGCACCAGGCATCCCTGCTGAAGCATGCGGCCGACCACGAAACCGCGCGTGGACGTCGCCGGCCCGACCTGGCGCCAGAAGCTGAACGTCGCGCCCGCCGGCAACACCAGACCGTCCAGCGAGGCCGCCGCCCGGCGCAGATTGATGATCTTGCCTAGCTGATATTCCTCCTCGGCCGGGCGCCGGTCGCCCATCAATCGGGTGAGGGACTGACCGCACACCGCTGTGAAGGCGGCGGCGTCGCCCCGCTGCAAGCGGCGCGGGCCCCTGACCAGGTCGCTCGCCATCCGGCGCAGGCGCAGCAGCCAGACCCGGGTGACAAACCAGCCATGCGACCATGGCGTCGGGCGCCGCCACTGGGTTAGGGCAAGTTCAGGACTGCCGGCCGTTGTCATCGCGCTCCACCGTAAGGCGATCACCCTATCAGACCATCCAAGCTTGAGCATGTGGATTTTCAGCGCAGATCCGGCGCCGAAGGGGTTGGCCGCCGCCGCCCGCCGGGCTATCGGCAGGGCCGAACTGACATTGCCCCACCGGAGATTCCCCATGTCCCATCGCCTTGACGGAAAAGTCGCCCTGATCACCGGCGGCACCAGCGGCATCGGCGAGGCGACGGTCGAGCTGTTCATCGCCGAGGGCGCCAAGGTCATGTTCGTCGGCCGCAATGCGGAAAAGGGCGCGGCCATGGAAAAAGCCCTGGGCCCCAACGCCGCCTTCTTCCAGGCGGACGTCACCCGCGAGCAGGAAATCAAGGCGGCTATCGACGCTACGGCCGACAGGTTCGGGCGGCTCGACACCCTGTTCAACAACGCCGGCGGCCGCACCTATGGTTCGGTCGACACCATCACCCACGATGACTTCACCCACGCCATGGACCTGCTGCTCGGCAGCGTTCTTTTCGGCATTCGCTACGCCGCGCCGATCATGCAGGCCCAGGGCGGCGGTTCAATCATCTCCAACGCCTCGGTGGCCGGCTACCGTAGCCACATGGGCGGCTATCTCTATTCCATCGCCAAGGCCGCCGTCGTCCACTCGGCCCGGATCGCCGCCGTGCAGCTGGGCGTGCACAACATCCGCGTCAACACCATCAGCCCCGGCTCGATCGCCACCCCGATCTTCCTCGGCGGATCTGATATCGCCGCCGGCATGGAGGCGGGCAAGGTCGACGCCAAGATGGAAAAGCTGGCGGGCAACCTTTCCAAGGCCAATCCGCTGCACGCCTCGGGTTTCCCCATCGATATCGCCTTTGGCGCCCTCTATCTGGCCAGCGACGATTCGCGATTCTACACCGGCCAGGACCTGGTCATCGACGGCGGCATGCTGGCCGGCGGGCGGACGAATTTCGAGGACGTGGGCCACCAACCCGCGCGCCAGGGCTCGCCGACCTGATATTCAGAAATTTCAGTCGCTTACCGGTTCGGTTAAAGCGATCTTTACCTCGAAGCGCCATGAAGGGCGCGGGTTGCGTGGCCACGGGCCAAGCAAAGGTAATCGTACGATGACTATGGATATCGCCGCCATTGGCGGACCGGCCGCGGTCCACGCGGTTTCGGGCGCCAGTTATGCGGGGCCGCCGAACCAGAAAATGGCGAACCTCTTCGACTCGATCGACACGAACAGCTCGGGCAGCATCAACCAGGCCCAGTTCAATCAGGCTTTCCAGACCAAGAATCCGCCCGGCGTTTTCAAACAGCAGGGCGCTGACGCGATCTTCTCGGCTCTTGATCCAACGGGCTCCGGCAGCGTGTCCAGGTCTGACTTCGTCGCGACCATGAGCCAGTTAATGGCCCAACTTCGCGCCGCGCCCGCCCCCTCGGCAGCGGGTCCCGCCAGCAGCGCCACGGCCAGCCTGCAATCGCTGAATCTTCTGGTCTAGGACGAAGACCTCAAGGCCGAGCCGCCGATCTCGCCATCGGCGGTCACGATTGTCGAGCCCACATCCAGCGATTCGAGCCAGACCCGTCCCGCGGCGCCTTTCACCATCGCCGCCGTCGCCAGAGCCCCTGCGACGAGGCAGCGGTCGGTGATCACCGTCACCGATGATAGGCCCTCTCCGGGCCAGCCGGTCCGCGGATCCAGAATGTGGCAATAACGCCGTCCGTTCACTTCGATGAAGCGTTCGTAGTCGCCGCTGGTCGCCAGGGCGCCGCCGGCGATGTCGACTTGCGCGGTCAGTTTCGAGGGATCGCGCGGATGCCGGATTCCGAACCGCCAGGGCGCGCCGTCCGGTTGCGGTCCGATCACACGGATATCGCCCGACAGGTCGACAAAGCCATGGCGTATGCCCTGTTCCAGGCAGATTTCCGCAGCGCGGTCGGCGGCGTATTCCTTGCCGACGCCGCCCAGGTCGATCTCCATGCCCGGCCGCCCAAAGGCGACTTCGTCCGGTCGGAGCGTCAGCAGCGCCTGACCAATGCGGGGCAGCAGGGACTCGATCAAATCCGGGTCCGGCAGTTTCGGCGTTTTGAAATCCCAGGCCTGTCGCAAAAGGCCCGAGGTGATGTCGAAGGCGCCGTCGCTCTTGCGAAAACAAGTTTCCGCAAAGGCGAGCAGGGCGGCGGTTTCAGAATCGATCCGGGCGGTTCCGCCCACGGCTGCTATCTGGTTGATGCGTGAAAGCTCGCTTTCCGGCCGATAGCGGGAAAAGCGCATCTCAATGCGGCGAACCTCAGCCTCCGCCGCCAGGGCGATTGAGAGGGCGTGTTCCTCATCGTCGGCGAACAGGCGGATCGAACAATCGGAGCCCATCGCGAAGAAGGGATAAATGACTTCGCAGGGCTGCCTCGCCGGCTTCACCGAAGCCACCAGGCCTCGATGCCCTCGCCGGCCAGGAAGGCTTCAGCGCCCTCGCCCTGCAGCATGGCCAGGGTCGAGAGCAGGCCCGCCTCCATACAGGTTGGCGCCGCCACCGTGACCGACCGCGGCGGGTGCTTCACAGGCCACCCTGTGCGTGGGTCGAGGATGTGGCTGTAGCGGACGCCGTCCTTCAGCAGAAACCGGCGCGCATCGCCGCTGGTGGTCAAGGCGCCCTGAAAGATTTCCAGCAAACCTTCCGATTCGCCTCCGGCCTCCACCGACTCGATGGAAACCCACCAGCCGCCGCCGCCGGCTCTCGGGCCGGAGACCCGCAGGTCGCCGCCGAAATTGACCAGCAGCGGGACAGAACTCAGAGCTCGCAGTTTCAGCAGAGCCTGATCGACCGCATATTCCTTGCCCAGCCCGCCCAGATCGATTTCCATCCCCGCCGGCAAGGTTAAAAAGGGCGGCCGCCAGGTCACCTTGTTCCAGCCCACGAAGGGCAAAATCTCAGCCACGGCCTCGGGTGACGGAACACGATCCGACCCGTCGAATTTCCACAACCGCCGAAGAACGCCCGAGGTGATGTCGAACAGCCCGCCGGTCAGGGCATGGCACTGGGCCGCGTAATCGATCAGACCGGCGGTCTCGGCGTCCGTCTCGATCGGCGATCCGTTCGAAGCGTTGATCTGCGACAGAAAACTGCTGTCCCGATACCGGCTGTACTTGGCCTCGATACGCTCGGCCTCGGCCTGCTCCGCCGCCCCCAGGCTTTCGGCCAGGCCCTGGTCTGACGTGTCGATGCGCACGTCGCATGGGCAGGCCATGGCGCGGAACTGATAGATGAAACCTTCGCCGTCGCGTGTCAGCATCGCTTTTGTCCCGGCGCCCGGCGACGCCGGCATGGTCATCGCATGCCGGCGCCCCATGGGGTCAATAGAAGGCGAAGCTGAATCCCGTCACCACGCTCAGCGCCTTGACGCCGGCGAGCAGGTTCTGGTTGGCCAGATTGCCCGGCGCGCCCGCGGGATGCGAGTTGCCAGTCTGAACATAGTCCTGCGCCAGGACGTAGAATTCTGTGGTGTTGTCGAGCTTGAACCCGGCTTTCAGGCTGAAGGTCTTGGCGCTGAACTGGTCCAGCCGGCTGTCGGAGCTGGCATAGTCCGGCAGGGGCTGGCCGCTGAGCAAGTAGTTCTGGAAAAAGCTCGCGGCGGTCTGGTGGTAGTATCGCAGCCCTGGCTCGATATAGAATTGCGACAGGAACGGAACCCGGTCCGACAGGTCGAAGGTGGTCGAGGTGATCCCCCAGCTGTCGTGATAGGCGCGCGCCGAAAAGTCCAGGAACGTCGGTCCCAGAGCGACCTTGTTGGCCCAGTACAAACTCTGTCGCACCCGCGAATTGGGCCGGCTCTCATAGAGGTACTGAACGGGCCCGCCCGTGATCGGATCGACCACCGATATGACCCGGTAGGGATCGGTCATGTAGCCGTTGCTTGTCCCGTAGCTGTAGTTCAGCTGGGTCAGCCAGTAACGGTTCACCACCTCGGTCACGCCAGCCACCAGGCCCAGGACAGTCTTGGATCCGTTGGACCCTTTTTGCAGCGCGCTCATTACCGTCAGGGGATCAGGGGTCCCGAAACGGGGATCGGACTGATCGTACTCGGTGTTCAGCGACAGGGACGCGGTCGTGCGCTTCTGGTTGAAATCCTGGGTTATGCCGACGCTGGCGGAATAGGATCCATAGTCCCGCTCCAGCGACGCAGACCCGCCGAAATTGAGCCGGGTTACCGAGGACAGGGCGTCGCTGTACCCAAGGTCCAGGGCGTAGCGCATGTCCTTGAAGCCGGAATCGACAGGCAGGCTGTTCGGTTCGGACGTATACTGCCTTGCGACTGTACCGGTGCCGGGAATGGTGACGATGGTGCTGCCGCCCGAAGCGCTGGTGACCGTCTTGGTTGATCCGGGCGCCTGGGCGGGCGTGATGAAGGTCTGGACCGCCTTCCAGGGGGCTGCTCCATTAGGCGTCGCGCCCGTAAGGGCGTCCGCCGTAAAGCGCATGGTCAGCACATCGCCGGAGTCACTGTTAAGGGTCGCGCTGACGACAGGCTCGGTTGCTTTCACCCGGCCTCCGGATTCGGCGTAGAACAGCACCGAACTGTCGATACGTGTCAGGCCGGCGTCAGTCACCGTGTCATCGACTGCGCCCGTCGCCGGGGCAGGCAGCGGCAAGGGGAAGGCAGGTCCCCCGCTCGCCGTCTGGGCGTGCGCGGCGTTGGCCGCCAGCAGGCTGGCGGTCATCAGACCCAGGGCGCTGCTGATCTGGCCAAGGTTCTTGCGGGTCAGTTGCATCCGCAGCCGCCCCCGTCCGAGGTGCGTCCGCCGCTGGAGCCTTCCTTGCTGAAGTAGATGTGTTCATCCGCGCTGGTGATATTCGGTTCGGTGACCAGCTGCATTTCGCGCTTGGCCATCAGGTCCCGGTCCCAGGCCGCCAGGCCGGCAGAGCCGCAACCGGACAGCAGGCCCGCGGCGGCAAGCCCTGCCGCAAGGCCTGCGAGCCTCAGGCGTCGGGTCAGTCTTGATCTATCTTTCATTCAGCAACTCCTGGATCTGGGCTTCGTAGGTCGGGGTTTGGTTCATGAAAAATCCGTCGTGGACGTAGCGCACACGGCCGTCGCGCCCGATCAGGATCGAGGTCGGCATTTCCTTGACGCTGAACTGTTTGGCGATGGCGCCGCTCGGGTCGTAGATGATCGGGGCCGGCGCTCCGACCTGGCTCAAAAAGGCGTCAGCCTTGTCCCGCGCGTGATCGACATTGACCGCCAGCACGACGAACGAATTGCTCGAATAGAGGCGGGTGAGGGTCTTCATGTAGGGAAAGGAAAGTCGGCATGGCCCGCACCAGGACGCCCAGAAATCCAGATAGACGACTTTGCCACGGTACTGGGACAGGTCCAGCGCCGGCGTGGCCGCCACGGGCCTTGAGGCCAGACTTGGCCGGGGTGCGGCCGATACGGCCAATCCGCCGATCACGAGGACGGCGGCCAGTTTCTTCAATACGCGGGTCTGGCGAGAAAGGGATCGCGGGCGCGGCTGCAGCCGGCGCATGCACAAGGGTTGCGGCACCTGAAAGTCCTGACGATACGGTGCAACCCTGTGGCCTTGGAGCATGCGATTGTGACCGCACGATCCTTGAAATGTGTCCGAAAAGTGTCAGCGCTGTTTTTGTGTGCTCAGATCCGGGCTAGAACGCGAAATCTCTTGAAAGTTCGAGCCGCGAGGCCGGACTGATGACCGCCAGGTGAGCATAGGATTCATGATCGCAGCCGGCCATGATCGCCGTGCCAGGATCGCCGAATGCGGCCATCTGGGCCCTGGTCAGCGGGAAGTGCACGAAGTGAACGGAGCTGGTTTTGCCGTCGCCGCGGGTGCGCTCAATATCGCCCTCTGGAACGGCCCGCACCTTGTCGGGCCCCACCTGCAGGAAGAAGTGATCCTCCACCCCGCCCAACCGACGCAAGGTCTCCTCACGCCGCACCGGCTCGTCGATCTCGAACATGATGGTGGCGACCAATTCGGCGCCGTTGGGGATCAGGGGATTATAGGCGGCCAGTTCGTCGGCGACCTGGGCGGCCCCGCCGTGTTCGATCAGCAGCATCTCCTGGATCTGGAACAGCATGGTCTCGTAGCACTCGAAATAGACCGTGCACCAGGGGCCGAGCGCGATGCGGCGCAGGCTTTTGGTCGGCAGCAGGGCGGCGCGCCTGGCCTTGCGTTCGCCGGCGAAGACGGACGCGGGAATGATGTCGGCGGCGGTGATCTTGCGCTCGGCGGCGGGCATGGCGGTGTCCATTCAGGCGAGACCGTAGGCGCGGGCCAGGATCTCGATCGGGTGGGCCTGGGTCGGCGGCGCCGCGCCTTGCTTCAGATCGGCGCTAACCAGTTCGCCCAGGTGCTTGCAGGCAAGCGGGCAGTCGGAACAGAGCGTGTCGTTGCCCTTCTGCGCCACCTGGCGGGCGGCGGGTTTGCCGACCTTCACCGCAATGGCGTGAGTTTCCTTCATCACCCCGAACGTGCCCCCGTGGCCCGAGCAGCGCTCGACCAGGTCCACCTTGGTGTCGGGGATCAGGCGCAGCATCTCGGCCGACTTGGCGCCCATGTTCTGCGCCCGGGCGTGGCAGGCGTGGTGCACGGTCACGCCGCCCTCGATC
>CAZJBC010000001.1:9536-42430 GCA_964543805.1 uncultured Brevundimonas sp. | reverse complement strand
CCTGGACAATGACGTTTATCCGACCGCAAGCCAGGGTCTGGCCGCCCTGACCACCGCGCACGCCGGCCTGGCCCATCCGGAAAAGTACCGCGCCGGCGGCTACATCAAGCGCCTGCCGGTCGATCCCTGGGGCAACGCCTATCGCTATGCGGCGCCGGGACGAAAGGGACCCTTCGACGTCTATTCCCTGGGCGCCGACGGCAAGGAAGGCGGGGAGGGCCATGACGCCGACATCGGCAACTGGTGATCCCAAGTCCGGCTTCACCCTTGTGGAAGTGATGGTGGTGGTCACCATCATGGGGCTGGCCGCGAGCTTCGTGGTGCTGACCGCGCCTGGGTCCGGGCCGAGCCTTGCCCGCGAGGCCGATCGGCTGGGCGCGCGGCTGGCGCGCGCCAGGCAGGAAGCGGTGCTGACCAACCGCACGGTCGAGGCGCGTGTGACGGCCGCAGGCTATGACTTCGACATTGTCAGCGCCGGGGCGCGAACGCCGCTGGACGGCGGAGTCTGGGCCACGCAGGCGTGGAGCGCGGGCACGCGGGCGCCGGGCGCGCCGCTGCGCATCGCCTTTGATCCGACCGGCCAATCCCAGCCCGTCGAGGTCGACCTGGCGCGCAACGATCAGCACATCAGCGTCACCGTCGATGCAGCCGGCAATGTTGGCGTCCATGCGCCGGGCCGCTGAACAGGGATTCACCCTGCTGGAGGTGCTGGTGGCGCTGGGCGTCTTCAGCCTGGCCGCCGTCGCCCTGATCAATCTTGCCGGCCAGAACACCCGCTCGGCCGGCATTGTCGAGGCGCGCACCCTGGCCGCGGTGGTGGCCGAGAACCGCGCCGTCGAGGCGATAGCCGCACCCGGTCTTCCGGCCGGCGCCGCCTCGGGAACGGAGACCCAGGCCGGGCGCGTCTGGGCCTGGACGCGGTCCGTCGTCGCCACCGACGATCCGGCCATCCAGCGGGTCGATATCGCTGTCCGCGAACCGGCCGCCGGCCGCCAGGTGCTCAGCGCCCTGACCGTCTTCAGGGCGGCGCCATGAAGCAGAATGGCTTCACCCTCATTGAAATGCTGGTCGCCCTGTTCATCTTCGGGCTGCTGACGGCGGGCGGGGTGACGATGATGCGCTTTGCCCTGAGCAACGAGGCTGTGGTCCGCGCCCACGACACGCGCCTGGCCCAGTTCCAGGCGGCCCGCGCCATCCTGAAAGCTGATCTGGCCCAGGCCGCGCCCCGCCGGGTGCGCGGAGCCGACGGCCGCGCCGAGGCCGGCGCCATGGGACCGGCGGAGGGCGCGCTGCTCAGCCTTGCCCGGCGCGGCTGGGAAAATCCCGACGCGGCGCCGCGGGCGTCGGTTCAGTTCGTCGAATACCGTCTCGTCGAGGGGCGGCTGGAGCGGCTGGCCGGCGCGGCGCTGGACGGCGGCGCCTTTCGACCGCCGCAGGTGCTGATCGACGGCGTGTCGAGCGCACGGACGCAATATCTGGCTCACGGCGCCTGGTCGCCCGATCCGCCGGCCGCCGGTGACGACCTGCCCCAGGCTGTGCGCCTCGACCTGACCATCGCGGGGCTGGGCGTGGTCAGCCAGCTGTTTCTGGTGACGGGAGAGCCGTCGTGAGGGCCCGCGACGAACAGGGAATCGCCCTGCTCACCGTGCTGTTGATGGTCGCCGTGATGGCCGCCATTGCGGTGGGCGTGCTGGACGATATCCGCTTTTCGGTCCGCCGCACGGCCAATGCGCAAAGCGTCAGTCAGGCCCGCTGGTACGCCCTGGGCGCCGAGACCCTGGCGCGGCGCGAACTGGCACGCGGCGCGCCGGCCGGCCTGCTGGGCGTCTGGCGGTCCTATCCCGTCGAGGGCGGCGTCATCCAGGCGCGGCTGGACGACGCCGGCGACTGTTTCAACCTGAACAGCCTGGTGGAGGGTGCGCCCGAGCACTGGGTGCGGCGCGAGACAGCCCTTTCGCAATACCGCGCCCTGCTGGCCGCGCTGAACCTGCCGCAGAGCCAGGCGCTCAGCCTGTCCGAGGCCCTGGCCGACTGGATGGACACCGACAGCGGACGCACCACGGCGGGCGCCGAGGACGAGGCCTACGCCGGCTACCGCACCTCAGGGACCTTGCTGTCCGAGGTCAGCGAATTGCGGGCGGTCAAGGGCTATGACGCGAAAGTCTATGACCTGATCCGCCCCTATGTCTGCGCCCTGCCGGCGGCGGAGATCAGCCGGCTGAACATCAACACCCTGGCGCCCGAAAAGGCGGTCCTGCTGAGCGTTGTGACGGGCGGGGCCGTCACACCGGATGCGGCGCGCGCGCTGCTGGCGGCCCGGCCGGCCGGCGGCTGGCCCAGCCTGCAGGTCTTTCTGGCGCAAACCGCCTTGCAGGGCGCCGCCTCGCGACCCGGCGCACAGCTGGGTCAGCTGGGCGTTGCGACACGCTGGTTCGGCCTCACCGCGCGGGTGGACTATGACGGCGGAGCGGCTCTAATGACCTCACTGCTGGAGCAGCCGGGCGAGGGGCCCGTGCGCCTGCGGGCCAGACGCTGGACGGCCGACGAATGAGCTACACACGCCTGGTCCTGATGACAGCCGAAACGGACGCCGCCGCGCCCTGGCTGATCGTCGACGCGGCCGGCATGGTAGTGGCGCGCGGGAGTCTGTCCGGCCCGGCCGGTCCGCTGCCGGCAAAGACCACGACGATCCTTGTCATCCCCGGAACCGAGGTGACGACGCGCTGGATCACAGTCAGGGCGGCCAGTTCCGCCGCCGCCGCCGCGGCCGCCGCCATGATGCTGGAGGACGAGCTGGCGGTCCCGCGCGAACGCCTGCAGGCGGCGGTCGGTCCGGCCCGCGCCGACGGACGCCGCATCGCCTGCGTCATCGACCGGGCGCGGCTGCAGGCCTGGCTGGGAGCGGCAGATCGACTGGGCCTGTCGCCTGATGCGGTGGTCCCCGACCACCTGATGCTGCCGCAGCCGGTGCCCGGCGAGTGGCTGGCCGCCGCGATCGGCGGGCGGTGGGCGGTGCGCGGACCGGAGCGGGCGTTTTCCGCCGAACCTGTCCTGGCGGCGATTCTGGCCGGGGGGCAGGTCCTGGAGCCGGTGGAAGATGCGGGCGCCGTCGAAAGCCTGCTCGCTGCAACGGCGGGCGCGCCGCTGGTCAATCTGCTGCAGGCGGATATTGCCGCGAGGAACATGCCGGGCGCCGGACGCGCCTGGCGAGGCGTTGCGGCCCTTGCAATTCTGGTTCTCGTCTCGCCGCTGATCCTGTCCGGCGCGCGGATTATCCATGGCGACCTTATGGCCAACCGCCTGGAGGCGCAGGCCCGGGCTCATGCGGCGGCGGCGATGGGTTCGGCGGATGGCGATCCGGTCGCCGCCCTGCGCGCGCGCGCAGCCCGGGCGGCGTCTGGCGCGCGCTTCCTGTCCGGTTCAGCGGCGGTGTTCGAGGCGATCGCCAGGGTCCCGGGCGCCGGCTTGCAGGCGCTGGCTTACCAGCCCGACGGCGCGATGCGGATGACCCTGGCCCACGACAACGACAGCGACATTGCAACGCTTGGCCAGGCGCTCAAGGCGGCGGGCTATGCCGTGCGAGACGACGGCTCCAGTCCGGCGGGCGGCAAGATCGTCAGCGACCTAACCCTGAGGCCCACGCCATGAGCGGCCTGGATCAGGCCTGGACGACGCGCAGCCGGCGCGAGCGGGCGATGATCGCCGCCCTGGGTCTGGTGGTTGTGGCGGTCGCCGGCTGGTACGGCCTGGCCCGGCCGCTGGACCGGATGGCTGCGGCGGCGGCGAGGCGCGCCGAGACGGCCGCGCAGGGACTGGCCCAGGTTGACGCCGAGGCGGCGGCGATCAAGGCCGCCGGCGGCAAGGCCAGCGGCGATCTGCTGGGCCTGGTCACGGCAAGCGCGCAGGCCGCTCACATCGTCATCGCCCGACAGCGCCAGGATAGCCCCGGCCAATTGACCGTCTCGATCGACAGTACAACCTCGCCGGCCCTGTTCGCCTGGTTCAGGGATCTGCAGATTCGGGACGGCGTCGGCGTCGCCAGCCTGACCGCGACGCGAACCGGCGGCGGGTTGCAGGTCGAGGCCGTGCTGGCGCGGCCGTGAGGGTCTGGCTGGCGTCCCTGGTTCTGACCACGGCTTTCATCGCCGGCCTGATTGCGTGCGCGCCCCTGAGCGCCGGTCTGGTCTGGGCGCGGGCGGGCGATGTCGGGCTAACCGCTTCGACGGTGAGCGGCACGCTGTGGTCCGGACAGCTTTCGGACGCACGCCTGCGTGGTTTTCCACTGGGTCAAGTGCGGGCAAGGCTCGATGCTCTGGCGCTGCTCGGCGGCCAGGCGCGGCTGACCCTGACGGCGGAAGAGGGCCGTGCGACCCTGCTGGGGGGCGCGATGCGTGGAATCGACGACGCGCGGCTGACCGTGGGTCTGGACAGGCTGGGTCTGGCGCTGCCCAATCCCGGCGCGGTGACCCTGGGAGACGTGACGGTGGCGTTCGCCCATGACGGCTGCGCCCGGGCCGGCGGGACGGTGTCGAGCGACATCCTGCAACGCAGCTGGAACGGGCCGGCGATCGCGGGCGTCTTCCGTTGCGAGGGCGCCGCTGCGGTCGCCCATTTGGCCGGCGCCGATGCGCGAACCCGGGTCGCCGCCGATCTGACCGTAGCCGCCGACGGCGGCTGGCGGCTGGTCAGCCGCGTGACGAGCGCCGACGCGACCATGGAAAGCGCCGTGGCCCTGGCGGGGTTTCAACGGACGGCCAGCGGGCTGGAGCGCACGGATGCGGGGCGCCTGGGCGGCTAGACTTCGCCCACGCGATTGCCTCGCGCCGCCCGCCGCCCCATGTTGGTCCCATGAGCACAAAAGCCCCCGCCGTCTTCTTCGGGCACGGCAACCCGATGAACGCCCTGGACGGACCCTATGGCGAGGAATGGCGGGCGCTGGGCCGGCGGATCGGCAAGCCGAAAGCTGTGCTGATGATCTCGGCCCACTGGCTCACCCGCGGGACCGGCGTCACCGGCATGGAAAGTCCTCGCACCATCCACGACTTCTTCGGTTTTCCGCCCGAGCTGTTCGCCGTGCGCTATCCGGCGCCAGGCTCGCCCTGGCTGGCGCAGCGCGTGGCGGAGATCCTGGCGCCGACAGCCATTGCGCCCGACCGCGACTGGGGCCTGGACCATGGAACCTGGTCGGTGCTGGTCCATGTGTTTCCGAATGCGGACATCCCCATCGTCCAGTTGTCGATCGACGGAATGCAGCCGGCCGCCTTTCACCTCGATCTGGGCCGCCGCCTGTCGGCGTTGCGGGACGAGGGCGTGATGATCGCCGGCTCGGGGGATGTCGTGCACAATCTGTCGCTGGCGAGGTTTCGCGGTGGCGAGACGGCCGATCCCTATGACTGGGCGATCCGCTTCAATGACCAGGTCAAGGCGAAGATCGCGGCCGGCGATTTCGCATCCCTGCTGCCCGGCGCAGGCATGGATGCGGACGCCGCCCTTTCGATCCCGACAGATGAGCACTGGCTGCCGCTGCTTTATGTACTGGGCGCGGCGGGCGCAGGCGAGCCGCCGGAATTCTTCACCGACCGCATCGACCACGGTTCGATCTCGATGCTTGGGGTGGGGTTTGGAATCCCAGGCGCCTAGGCAGCCTATTTGCGGTCCGGATCATACCCGGCCGCCGCGGCGCGGATCTGGAAGGTTTCCAGGGCATAGCTGCTGATCAGATAGGCCGGGTGACTGTCGGACGGGTCCATGGCCGCCGGCTGACCGAGCGCGGTGAAGAGCGGCACAAACGAGGGCGAAGGCCCGTGAGAGCGAAGGGCGCTGGGGCCGGCTGCGTTGGCCAGGGCGTCGGTCAGGGTTGACGGAGCGGCGGCGACGGCGGCGTCGAGCGCCTCGCGGGTCAGGCCCAGATCGCGGGCCAACAGATCGGCGGTGGCCTCCTGGCGCAGGCCGGGCGCCAGGACACGGGTGGCGGTGTGAACATCACGCTTGAGCGACGGCGCGCAATTGCCGGCCAGGACGACGGCCCTCTGCATCACGCGATTGATCATCACATCGCCGGCCGAGAAGTCGAAGGTGCCCACGGCGCCCAGCACCGGGGCTTTTTCGCCGGTGGTCATCCTTGCCCACACGCAGCGCGAGGCCGTGAAGATCTCCGGCGGCGGGGGCGGCTTGGGGGCATAGTCCTGCGCGCCCGCAGCGCCGGCGAACAGGGCGGCGAACAGGGCCGCTGTGGACAGGTGCAATCTCATCGCGTGCAGACTAGACCAGGGCGAGGACAGGAGCGAGGCATGAAGCCGATCGAATTTTCCAAGGAAGAGGTCGCCGTCATCACCGGCGAGATACAGCGCTATGTCCGCGACGAGCTGGATCAGGACATCGGCCAGCTGCCGGCGCGGCTGCTGCTGGATTTCTTCTCGGGCCAGATCGGCGGCTATTTCTACAACCGCGGTCTTTATGACGCCCACGCCGTGCTGGCCGCCAGGGTTGACGATCTGGGCGAGGCGATTCTGGGTCTTGAACAGAGGTCCCGCCGCTGACCCGCGATTTATTTATTGCAAATATGCAAAAATAATGCAGACTTGCAATAAATAAGTGAGGCCGCCATGAGACCCTTCATAATCGCCGCCGCGCTGGCCGTCCTGGCCCCGGCTATGGCGCACGCCGGACAGATCCAGATTACCGCGGTCGGCGCGGCCAGCGCGCCGGCGGACATGGTTCTGCCGACGGGCGGGCCAACCGTGGAAGATGCGCTAAAGATCGACGCGACCGGCATCGCCATGCGTAACGCCCGGGCCCAGGCGCTGCGTATCGCCGAAGCCGGCGGCGCCACCTTGGGCGAGATCGAGGATGTGACCGTGCTTCCCAACCAGCCGCAGGCGGCGATCTCGTTCAGCAATGCCGATGCGCCCGACCAGCCGGGATTCTTCGTCCGCACCGGGGCCTATTCCAGTTATGACAATGCGCTGGGCGTTCCATCGCTGACGGTTCGGGTGGCGTTGCGCGTCGTCTTCTCTCTGGGCTCGTAAGGACCGGCCAGGGCCGCTAGACTTGCCGCCAGGCGAAGGGAGCGCGCATGGGCAAGGGGCGGCTGGAAGCGTTCAGCGACGGCGTGATCGCCATCATCATCACCATCATGGTGCTGGAGCTGCGCCCGCCGCAGGGCGCCGGCTTTTCGGCCCTGATTCCCCTGGCGCCGGTGTTTGCCGCCTACGTTCTGAGTTTCGTCAATGTCGGCATCTACTGGAACAATCACCACCACTTGATGCACACGGCCAGGAGCGTGACCGGCCCGATCCTGTGGGCCAATCTGCACCTGCTGTTCTGGCTGTCGTTGTTTCCCTTCGTCACCCGCTGGATCGGCGAGGCGCCGATGACCTCCATTCCCGCGGCGGTCTATGGTCTGGTCGCGGTGATGGCGGCGGTGGCCTACACCATCCTGTCGAACCTGATCATCCGCCACGAAGGGCCAGGCTCGGCCCTGGCGCGGGCGACGGGACGCGACTGGAAGGGCCTGGGCTCGCTGGCCTGTTACGCCTGCGCTATCCCGCTGGCCTTTGTCAGTCCGTTGATCGCCTATGGCCTCTATGTCCTTGTGGCGCTGATCTGGTTCGTTCCCGACCGGCGCATCGAACGGGTGATCGACGATAAGGTAAATCAACCCTGACAATCGGCCACGTTGTCTTTTAACAATTTTGCCCCATTCTGCACTGGCAGTCTGGCCAATCGCGGGTCAGGCAGGAGGCTCCATCGATGAAATCGGCCAAATATCTCGCAATCGCCGGCGTCAGCGCCGCAGCCATGGCCTTTGGCTATGCCGTCACCGAACCCTCGTCCCGCGCCGCGGAAGCCGCCGCCGCCGAAGGGCTCAAGGTCGATAATTTCCGCCTGACGACGGCTGATCTGCAATCCTATGAGCTGTACCGGATGGCCGACGACAAGGCGGTGGTGATCGTCACCCAGGCCAATGGCGACCCGGCCCTGCGCAGCAACGCGCCGAATCTGAAGGCCCTGACGTCGGCTTTCGCCGGCAAGGGCGTTGAGTTCCTGATGCTGAATTCCAGCCTGGCTGACGCCCGCGCCGATATCCTGACCGAAACCGCCCAGTTCAACTACGGCATGCCGGTGCTGATGGATCCGACCCAGATCGTCGGCGAGCAGCTGAACGTCACCCGTTCTGGCGAGGTGATCGTGCTGGATCCCAAGACCTGGAAGGTCGCCTATCGCGGTCCGCTGGGAACCGACAAGCAGCCGTGGGCCTCCCAGGCCATCGACGCGGTCATCGCCGGCCGTCCCGTCACCGTCGCCCAACGCGCCGTTCAGGGACAGCTGATCAACTTCCCGGAAAAGCTCAAGGCCAGCCAGCACGCCCAGATCTCCTACGCCAAGACCATCGCGCCCCTGATTGAGGAAAAGTGCGTGGTCTGCCACCAGCAGGGCGGCATCGGGCCGATGGAGCTGACCAACTACGAGCGCATCCGCGCCATGGCGCCGATGATCCGCGAGACCCTGCGCACCAAGCGCATGCCGCCGTTCCACGCCGACACCACCATCACCCACTTCCTTAACGACCAGAGCCTGACCGACGAGCAGATCCGGACCCTGGACCACTGGATCGAGGCCGGCGCGCCGCGTGGCGACGGGGCCGACCCTCTGGCCGGCAAGACCTATGTCGCGGCCGAGTGGCCCATGGGCAAGCCGGACCTGATCCTTGACGTTCCGGCCTATACGATTCCGGCCACCGGCGTTGTTCAGTACCAGCGTCCGATGACGCCCTATCCGGCGACGGAAGGAAAATGGCTGCGCGCGGCGACCTTCAAGGTCGATCAGCGCCAGGCCGTGCACCACATCCTGACCGGCTATATCGCCAACCCGACCGCGGGGGCCACCACCGCCAGCGAAAACACCTGGGGCGCCAGCCTGGGCACCTATGCGGTCGGCACCGAATGGCAGCCGGCGCCCAAGGATGTCGGCACCTATCTGCCGGCCGGCGGCGCCATCGGCTTCCAGAACCACTACACCCCGTTCGGGCGCGAAGTGACGGCCAACAGCAAGATCGGCCTCTATTATTATGACACCCCGCCGAAATATATCATGCGCACCAATGTCATCCTGGATCCCAGCATCCAGATTCCGGCGGGCGAAGAGCGGCACAGCGAGACGGCCTATCTGACCTTCCCCAAGGAGGCGCTGCTGTACGGCGCCTTCATCCATGCCCACTATCGCGGCGCCGGCTCGACGCTGGAAATCCTCTATCCGGACGGCAAGCGGCAGATGCTGATCGCCGTGCCGCACTATGACTTCAACTGGCAGCGCGACTACCGGTTCGCCGAGCCCGTGCGGGTGCCCGCCGGCTCCAAGCTGATCGCCACCTACATATACGACAACTCGACCCGTAATCCGGCCAATCCGGACGCCAAGCGCACGGTGCCGTGGGGCGAGCAGTCGTTCGACGAGATGCTCTACACCGCGCTCAGCTATCGCTGGATGGATGAAACGGTGGAAAAGCCGACCGACAACGACAAGGCGCTGCTGGCCAGCCGGACCCTGGGCATGTTCGACGACAACCTGGACAACAAGATCGAGCTGGCCGAGCTTAAAGGCGCCACCGGCGCGCTGCTCAAACTGCGGTTCACCATGCTTGACCGCAACGGCGACGGCGCCCTGGACGCCACTGAACTGGCAGCCGCCAGCGGGGTTACGGCGGCGCTCGCCCGCGAGTAGGGCAGGCTAGAGCTTGGGGTTTGGATCGTAGCTGTCGGCGGCTGCGCGCACCTCGAAGTGGCCGAGCACATAGACCTGCAGCCACAGGCTCTGGCGGGCGGTGAGCGCCGCTGAGCCCGCCGGGCGATGCAGGGCCGCAACGATCGGGTCAAGCGGGGGCAGGGCGCCGACCGGGCGCTTATTCTCGACATTGTCGGCAGCCTTGCGCAGGTCCGCGGTCAGGGCGGCAGGCGCGGCGGCGACGGCGTGGTCCAGCTGGACGCGAGTCAGTTTCAGGTCACGGTTCAACAGATCGGCGGCGGCTTCCTGGGGCAGGCCGGCCAGCAACACCGCATCGCCCGTCGAGGCGTCATGGTCGATGCTCGGCGAGCAGGCGCGGGCCTGCAGCAGGGTGTCGGCCTTGATCTCGGTCAGAGCGCCCTCGATCCCGGCGGTGTCGTTGGTCTCGGTGGACATGAGCAGAGGCTTGCGGTCGCCCGCCTTGAGCTTGCCCCAGACGCAGCGCGGCAGAGAGATCAGGCTCGCGGGCGCGCGGGCGCCGGGGACGGGAGCGCGCGCCGTCTGGGCGGTGGCGCAGAACGGCGCGCCGGCGACGCCGATCGAGGCGACGGCGAAAATTGTCAGAAGGATCTGCTGTTTCATGGCGGCCACGTTAGACCAGGCGGCCCGCCTTGGCCAATGGGCTTCCCCCGTCCCGCCCGAACCGCTCCGACACGCGCCGATTGTTTGAAAATACTGGAAAATCCCCCGCTTGACTCCATCCGAGACAAGTGTCACGTTTCATCAACTGCGACGGATGTCTCGGATATGAAGATCACCACGGCCGAAGCCCTGATCATGGAAGCCCTCTGGCGAGCGGACCGTCCGCTGGCCGTGGAAGAGCTGCGCGAACAGCTGACCGACTCCAACTGGACCGACGGGACGGTGCGCACCTTCATGTCGCGCCTGCTGCACAAAAAGGCCGTCAACGCGGTCAAGGACGGTAAGCGATTCCTCTATGCGCCGATGTTCGCCCGCGCCGACTATGTGCACGCCGAAAGCAAGGGGCTGCTCGACCGGCTGTTCGACGGGCAGATCGAAACCTTCGTTACCCAGTTCTCCGAACGTCAGGACTTGAGCGCCGCCGAGATCGCGCGGCTGAAGGCATTGGTCGAAAGGCTGAGCGATGACAAATGAACTCCTGTCCTCTTTGATCCTCGCCAATCTGGCGGCCGGCGCGGGCGTGCTGGGCGTGCTGGGCCTGCGGCGTCCGGTGCGAAGCCTGCTTGGCGCACGCGTCGCCTACAGCCTTTGGCTTGTTCCGCCCGCCGCCATGCTGGCCAGCCTGCTGCCGGCGCGAACGATCCTGGTCCAGGTGCCGGCTTTCCAGCCTGTGCCACCATCGCAATGGGCCGGCTCGCTAGCCGGTCCCGCGGCGGCAGTCACGAAACACGCAGCGCCGCTTGATCCGACGCAAGGGCTGACGCTGCTGTGGCTGTTCGGCGTTGCCGCCGGCCTGTTGCTTCTGGCCGCCAGCCAGCGCCGGGCCCTCGCCCGGTTTGGCCAGGTCACGGCGGACGCCGATAGTCCCGGCCTGGCGCGCGCATCAAACCCCGGCGTTGGTCCTGCCCTGCTGGGCGTCTTTCGCCCGCGCCTGATCGTCCCCGCCGATTTCGAGCATCGCTTTGAGCCGGACGAGCAGAGGATGATCCTTGCCCATGAAACCAGCCATCTGAAGAGCGGCCACACCCTGATCAATGGCGCGACCGCCCTAATCCGCATCGTCAACTGGTTCAATCCGCTGATTCATCTGGGCGCGCACTATGCCCGGATCGACCAGGAGCTGGCCTGTGATGCCGCCGTCGTCGAGAAATTCCCGCACCAGCGGCGCACCTATGCGCAGGCGCTGTTGAAAACCCAACTTGGGGCGGGGGCCCTTCCGCTCGGCTGTTCCTGGCCAGCGCGGTCCGGCAACCGGCTGGAGGAGAGGGTCGGCATGCTCGCCAACAAATCCCCGGGAAAGACACGCCTGATCGCCGGCGCCGCCGGTATCGCCCTGCTCACCGCCGGCGCGGGGTTCGCCGCCTGGGCCGCCCAGCCGCCTGTGGTGAGGTTGGCGCAAGGCGGCGCGGTAGGTGCGGCGCTTGGAGCCCCGGCGCAGCCCAAGGTCGGCATGACCCAGGCGCCGGCGTCCGTCCTGCAGACCACCGATCCCGCTCCGCGCACACCGGAAGAGATAGCCCTATATGACGCCATAGACTCGGGAGACATGCGATTGGCCCTACAACTGGGGGCCTCGCCGGGTGACATTTACCGAATGGCTCTGAACGCCGGGCTCCCGGGCTGGCCGGCCAACCTCGATCCCAGCCAGGCGCGGTTCGTTCGCACCTACAGCGGAACGCTTGCCATCGGCTTTTCCGACTCCAACGGCGGACCCGCCTATCGTAGTCCTGCCTTCGGCGACTATCTTCCGCCCGGCCCCCTCGGCAGCCTCCCGTTCGCAGGAGATTCACCAAGGTTTGACCCCACCCCCGAAGGCTATCCAGCGGCGGGCCCTCCCCAGCCAACCGCCGAACAACTGGCGATCGGCCAGATGGCGATGTCGGGCGCTTCGGCCTCGCAGGTCGCGGACGCGCTGATCGCCAGCATGGGCCCGAACGCGCCTGCGTTCGACCCATCGACCGCCCGGTTCGTGCGCGGGCCGAACGGTGATCTTTCCCTGTCGCTGTCGACCTCCGGCGGCGGGGCGACTGTGGTCCAGAAGCTGGTCGGCGGGCAGAACTATCCCGGCCTGGCCAGCCTGCCGGTCGCCCCGCAGATCTTTTCGACGCGCTGATCGTCGCCTCCAAATTCGCCCGAGCGGCTCATCGCGCTTGACCGGCCGCGCCGCAGCCCGCCAACTGCGGCCTTGCGCAGGTGGGGGATACCGGGGCCATGGCCAAGCGACTGACTCTGTTCATCCTGATTGCCCTGGTCCTCGGCGTGATCACCGGCGCTGTTCTGCACGCCACCGTCACCGACGCCGCCGCCCTTGGCGAAATCGGCAAATGGCTGGGGCTGGTCACCACCATCTTCCTGCGGCTGATCAAGATGATCATCGGCCCGCTGGTGTTCGCCACCCTGGTCTCAGGGATCGTGCACATGGGCGATGCGGCCTCGCGCGGCCGGGGCGGCGCCCAGACAATCCTCTGGTTCCTGGGCGCGACTCTGGTCTCCCTGACCCTGGGCCTGGCCCTGGTCACCCTGATCCACCCGGGCCTTGGCGCCCATTTGCCCCTGCCGCCGCCTGACGCCAGCGCTGGTATCGCCAAGCCGGCGGGCGACATTACGACCACCCTGTCGGACATGTTCCCGCGCTCCATTGCCGAAGCCATGGCCAACAACACCATCCTGCAGATCGTCATCTTCGCCCTGTTCTTCGGTGTCGCCATGAGCGCCATCGGCCACAAGGCCGAGCCGGCGACAAAGGTCATCGATTCCTTGTCGTCGATCATGCTTCAGGTCACCGACTATGTGATGCGCCTTTCGCCCCTGGCCGTGTTCGCCGCCATGACCAAGGTCGTCGCCGCGCAGGGCCTGCAGGTGCTGTCCACCTTCGCCCTGTTTGTCGGCAGCTTCTATCTGGGGCTGGCCCTGCTTTGGATGTTGCTGGGCCTTGTCGCCTTCGCGGTCGCCGGCAAGCGCGCCTCGCACCTGATCCGCTACATCCGCGAGCCGATCCTGCTGGCCTTTTCGACCGCTTCGTCCGAGGCCGCCTATCCGCGCACGCTTGAGGCGCTGGAGCGCTTCGGCGTGCCGCCCCGGATCGCCTCGTTCGTCTTACCGCTGGGCTATTCGTTCAATCTCGACGGCTCAATGATGTACATGACCTTCGCGACCCTGTTCATCGCCCAGGTTTATGGCGTCCACCTAAGCGGCGGCCAGCAGATCGCCATGCTGCTGACCCTGATGATCACCTCCAAGGGCATGGCCGCGGTGCCGCGCGCCAGCCTGGTGGTCATCTCGGCCGTGATGAGTCAGTTCAGCATTCCCGAGGCCGGCCTCGTGATGATCCTGGCGGTCGACCAGTTCCTCGACATGGGCCGCTCAGGCACCAATGTGGTCGGTAATGCCGTCGCCGCCGTCGTTGTCGCCCGCTGGGAAGGACGCCTTTCCAGGCCCGAAGCGCCCGAGATCGAACCGCCCCGCGCGCCCTGACCGGCCCGACCTGTCTTGGCGTTGCCGCGCGCTCGGTCTAGGCGCGACAGCGGGATGCCTGGCCGGAGATGCAGGCGTTGTAATTCGCCAGGGCGTGCCGGTAGGTGTCCAGGGCAAGCTGGTATTCCGATTGCGCCTGACGCACGCCGCCGACGTCAAGGTTGGCGGACGACACCTCGTCGGTGTTCACTCTCGAAGCGCTTGAGACGGATCGGTAGTTCGCCAGGGTATTGTCCACGGCCGCCTTGTCCGCCTGGACCTGGACGGCGAGCTTCGCCGCGGCGGCCTGATCGGCTGGCGATAGCGCCACAGCCGGCTGGGTCGGCGGCGCGACAACCTCGGGCCTGTCGGTTTGCTGAAAGAATGTCTGGGCAAGGGCAGGGGCTGAAACGCAGCCGATCAGCGTCGCCAGGCACAGGGATGTCATTTGCTTCACCGGAGCACTCTCCTTTGATCGCCATCACATGTCACCCTGATAGCACGATCTCCTGACTCCTTCAATTTTTGCGGCAGCCAGCGGCGCAGGACGAAGCCTAGTTGGGCGAGATCGTCGCGGCGGGTCCTCTCTCGTCAGATCTCCGCCGTTGGTGGCCTGACAACAGATCCCGGGCAAAGGCTTGACCCGTCCACATTATGGTGTAATACAAGCTACCAGTTATAACACGATAGGGGTTGGTCATGAATATTCGGCTTATCGGCGCTGTCATCGCCACCCTCGTTCTGGGCGGGACGGCCGCGGCTCAGTCGCTCGACGGCGATTGGAGCGTGCGGGTTGAAGCTCAACCGGATCCGATCGATGCCGTCGTGCATCTGACCAAGGACGCCAAGGGCGGCTATTCCGGTTCGGTCGACGTACCCGCCCAGGGAATTTCGGCGCAACCCTCCGAGACCGTCAGTCTGGATGGCCAGTCGTTGCGGCTCACCTTTGCCGGCATTGACGGCTCTTTCGCGGGTCACTGGGATGCCGCCAAGGCGGGCTGGGTTGGTCTTTGGACCCAGAACGGCGAGGACGTACCAATGACCATGACCCACCTCGCGCCGGCGGCAAATACGCCATCCAAGTCAGCGGACCCGGCGCAGCCCGCCCTGCCTGCGCCTGCGCCCCGTTCCTGACAGAAATCCTGGAGACAGACATCATGGTCGCATCCATCAAGACACTCGCCGGCGTCGCGCTTGCCGCCCTGCTGGCCGGCGCCGCTTCGGCCCAGTCGGCCTCGACCCCTTCCGCCGCTCAGTTGGCCGACAGCCGGCTGCCGGTTTCTACTCTGGTGCGCGAAGATATCTTCGACGGGTTCATGGGCGGCGACCTGACCTCCATGGCCCGGGGCGAGGCCAATCTCGACAAGCTCTATGCCACGCGTCCCGACGCCCGCGGAGAGACGCGAGCCTGGCAGGCGGGCGCTTTGCTCTACCGCGCCGTTCTGGCCCGCGAGGCCGGCAAGGCCGCCGACTATGCAGCGCTCTACGCCCATGCCTTGGCCGACCTGGACGAGGCCGACAAATACGCAGTCACCTCGCCGGCGGTCATCGCGGTGGGCGGCGGCATCGGCGTGCTGTTCGCCGACCGGGTCGCGCCGGCCGACCGCACCGTCCTGTGGAACCGCACCTATGGCTATTACCAGGCCTTGACCGCAGCCCAGGCGCCGGTGGTGGACAAGCTGCCGCTCCATATCCGCGGCGAGGGTCTGGCCGGCCTTGTCGTCGCCGCACAGCGCTCGGGACATGCGGCCGAGGCCGACGCGGCCATCGATCACATGCTGCCTCTGGTCAAGGGCACGCCCTATGAAGCTGACGCCCTGAAATGGAAGGCCGATCCGGCCGGCCGCGCGACCATGAACCTTGCCTGCAAGAGCTGCCACGACGACGGCAGGCTCGCGCCGACCGTTAGCCGGCTGCCGTCGGCCTAGGTCGTTGTGGCCGGGTCACAGCGCCCTGGAGGCGCTGGCGGTCAGGACCCCGGGATCGGCATGATCTCCATGATCTCCACATGGTCGCCCGGGAAGATCATGAAGTGGGGGTGGTCTTCAAACAGCCTGGCCGCAGCCTCGTGGGACTCTGCAGTGAAAACGGTATAGCCGCCGACCGCATTGCGCATGTCCGAGACGCCGTCCTTGCCGGTCCGCTTGGTGCGGCCCAGGGGACCGCCCTGATCCACGACGATCGAGGCGTGGTCCTGCATCCATTTGCCCCAGGCGGCCATGCCTTTGGCGACCGTCGCCTCGTCCAGTTGCGGCATCGGCTGGCCGACTTGATCGGGCGAGCCCATGTAGAGCGCGATAAACTTTTTCATCCAGTCACCTCCTGTTCGCCACCTTGCCGCGCAGGTCGGACCAGAGCAACCGCCACTGCAAATGTAGACGCCGCAGCAAGGGCCCAGCCGTTTATAAATTTCGACATTGCAATAATGTAGCGAATATGCAAAGTACGTGCGTGGCACGAATTGATGGGAGAAACGTCATGCTGATCCAACCGAAAATCCGCCGTCCGCATCTTAACCTCGCGGTCCTCACCATCGCCGTCCTGACGGCCGCCGCGGTCCTGCCCGCCGCCGCCTTTGCCGAAGACGGTCTCGTCACCGGGGTGCAGACCCTGGTCATCCTGGGCGCGCGTGATACGACCCAGCCGATCGCGACCGCCGCCAAGGCGCCAGAGGCTGCAGCGCCCGCCCTGCCGGTTGTCTATGAGGACGCCACGGCGCCCACTGCTCAAGCCGCGCCCGCGCCGGCTCAGTCCGTTGCCGCGGTCACCCCGCCGGCCGGGTCCTGACCTCGGTCATGCCGTCCCACCGCAGCAGGCTGGCCAGCTGGCCTGCTGCGGCGATGGAGCGGGCGTCGCCGTCGCCCACGGTCAGCACGATGTGGGTTGAATCGAAAACTCCCAGCGCCGCGTCGTAACTGCGCCAGGCGCCGTCCACATAGGCCAGCACCCAGCTGTGGGCGGCAAACGCGTTGCCCACCCCGTGGTAGGCGCGCGGCAGATAGACAAGGCCGCTGGCGACCTTGGTCGGAATGCCCGCCGCCCGCCCCAGGGCTGCCAGCACCACCGCCGTTTCGGTGCAATCGCCGCTGCGCCGGTCCAGCGCCTCTGAGGCCGAGAAGTGGCCGATGTAGTCCACATTGGGCAGGGCCTGTTTGGTCAGCGAGATCAGGCTTTCCATCTTGTCGGCGCCCGACATGCGCCGCGCCCCGATCGGGGCGGCCATGGCGATGATGCGCTTGTCGTCGCTCTGCAGCCAGGCGGTGGGTTTCAGGGCGTCGGCCAGGGCGGCCGGATCGCTGGCCAGTCCGGGCCCACAGGCGGAACAGATATCCAGAGTCGCCGTATCGGATCCCGCCGCCGCCTTCTGCTCGCCGGTCTGGGGCAGGGGAAACACCAGCCCGTCGCGAAATCCAAACACGAACCGGATGTGGCCATGAGCGGCCGACGAGGGGATGGTGAAGGGCGAGGGCGTCATGGTGTCAGACACCACCTTGAACGGTCGGTGCGCCTTCAGGGCGGTGGCGCGATCGACGGGGCGAAAGGTGATGCTGGTCCCGAACAGCGGCTGGCTGACCGACAGCACCTCGCCGTCCGGACTTAGGGTCAGCCGCTCGACGCCGCGCAAGGCCTCGCCGTCATAGTGCAGACGCAGCGCCGATCCGGCCGCTGCGCCCGGCGCGGGCTCGACGACCACCCGCTCGACCTGCAGGGCGCCGGCGTCGAAGGCCTGGTATTCCAGCCTCGGCGCCGCCTTGGGATCCCAGCCGCGCAACAGGGCTTCGCCCCCATCCAGGCGCGCGCCGGCTGGCAGGCTGACGCTCTCCTCGCGCCGACCGGCCGCGCCTTCGCGGACGATGAGCGCGCGGCCGTCCTCGATGCGCACCGTGGCGCGGGCCGCGACCCCGTCAGTCTGGGTTTCGACGGTGATGCCGCGCACCGCGCCGGCCTCGTCGCGCGAGCGGACAATGCGCGAGCCGACCGTGGTCGCCGGCCCGCCTTCGTCGGCGAAGCTGATCTCCTGCACGTCGGTGGACTGCAGCCCATCGGTCTCGTGCGAGGCATAGCCGATCACGGCGCCGTCGGCTGTGACGATGCTGTACCACTTCGAGGCGGCGGGGCTTTGCTGGGCGATCGAGGCCGCCGGTCCGGCCAGAAGGCCTGAGGCGATCAAGGCAAGTCCGATGGGCCGCATCACGCGCGCTCCAGGATCAGGGCTGCCACGCAAGCGAGGCTAGACCCGGCGGGAGCGCAAGGGAAGAGGCGACTGGTAACTGCACAGCTCGTTCAAACCAGGTACTTCTTCAGAAAGTCGGTCATCAGGTCGACAACCTGGAACATCTGCGCATTGTTGCTGGGCCCGTGACCCATGTCCTGAATCTCATGGAAGTCGACCTGACCCTTGGCGTTGCGGATCGCCTGGGCCATCAGCTGCGACTGCTCGATGTTGACGTTGTCGTCGTCATAGCCGTGGATCAGCATGACCGGAGCCTTCAGCGCGGCGACATGGGTTATGGGCGATGCGTCGCGAATGGCTTCCTTGTCGGCGTCGGGGTCGCCGATCGCCCTTTTCCAGTAAAGATAGCTCAGGTCCGCCTCGCCCTGGCGGCGGTCGCGCGCCAGTGAGCGCAGCAGGTCGTAAACGCCGGACGCGCCGATCACCGCCTTGTACATCGATGGATTGCGGATGGCGTTCATCAGAGCGACATAGCCGCCATAGCTGGCCCCCATGATCGCCACCTTGTCGCGGTCGATGGACGCCTTGTCGAAGGCTTCCTGGATCGAGGCGTCGACGTCTTCCATGACGCGAGTGCTCCAGTGGCGGTAACCGGCCTCCTTGAAGGCCATGCCATAGCCGGTCGATCCCCGGAAATTGGGTTGCAGGACGTACCAGCCCTGGGCGGCGAACGCCTGCGCCCAAAGGTCGAACGAGATCATGTCCCGCGCCTCGGGACCGCCGTGCGGCATGACGACAAGTGGTTTCTTCCCGCCGCCGACCGGAACGGTCAGATAGGCGCGGATCGCCGTCCCGTCCTTGGAGTGCACGGTCAATTTCAGGGCGGTGGGCAACCGCGCCTGCGTCAGCCACGGCCGCATGTCGCCGAACGGCCGCACCTTGCCGGACTTGCGGTCGTAAAAGATGAAGGAGCCCGCATCATTGGGCCCTTCCAGGGTGCAGACCATCCGATTGTGGTCGTTCGAGATATTGTGGATGTGAACGCTGGCGTTGGGGAATGCCTTGGCCAGTTGGGCCATGTCCGCGGTCATCTGTGGATCGACACAGTCATAGAACGGTATGTCGTCGACATAGCCGGTCGCCACATAGGCGCCGGCTCCGTCCACCGTGACGCCGACGGCGTCGCCATCCTGGCGCGACAGGGTCTCGCCCCAGGTCGAGGTGAAGACGTTGTATTCGCGCAAGGGGCGGAAGTTCTCGCCAGGTGCGTTGGTCGCCACCCAGACAATGCCCGGCTTGGTGTCGGATGAGCCAAGAATTTCGAAGTCGTTGCCATTGATACCGTCGACCCGGTAGCGCCCGATGACCCGCCAAGTCTTCTTCTCCGGGTCGCGCCCGTAATAGATGCGCACCTTGCTGCCGACGCCGTCCTCGTCGATCCGAACGATCGGCTTGCCGTCCTGGATGTACCAGTCGACCGTGAACAGGGTGCCCTGATCGATGTCGGCGGCTGCGCCGGTGTTGGTGTCGACCATGCTCAGGGTCCAAAGGCCCTGTTTGACGATCCGCTGCATGATATGGTTCGGATCGCTCGGCATGAAGTCGACAATCGTGCCGTTGGGCATGCGCACCGCTCGGTGCGTGGTTTTGTGCATGACAACAAAGCCCTGCGGATGGTTGGCCGCCCCTTTTTGTTCCAGAAAGTCCATGCTGGTCGGACGCAGGTTCATGATCACCCGGTCATTGTCGATCCAGGTGATTGCCGCGACCGAGTTGTCTTTCATCA
Source organism: uncultured Brevundimonas sp. (assembly GCA_964543805.1). GTDB lineage: Bacteria > Pseudomonadota > Alphaproteobacteria > Caulobacterales > Caulobacteraceae > UBA5005. The sequence goes on along the minus strand of CAZJBC010000001.1, from coordinate 22,592 downwards.
GCACGACATTGATGTCGGCGAAGGTCTCGGCATTCCGGAAGGTGACGGTTGTGGTGAACTCGGTTTCGTCTTCGCTCTTCTTGGTGGTTTCGGTGTGAACCACGGCCAGGGTCTCGCCGTCCGGCGAGATCGCCACGGCGCTCAGCAGCGGATAGCGCACAAAATCCGCCGGCGTGGGCGGCAAGGCAAGGTTGTCGGTGGTGGCGGCCGCGCCCTTGGGCGGCGTCGCAGCCGCCCAGGCGGATTGGGGCGATGACCCAAACCAGCCGGCCGCCGCGGCGCTGCCCAACAGGATCCGTCGTGAAATCATGGCGGTCTTCCCCCCCGGCCAAGGCCACACCGGAGGCTGTCAACAAATCGCCGTTCAGGTCAAGGGCGAGTTGACGCGTCGACGGCGGGACGCCTCGGTCGGCTGGTCTCCGGCGCGGCCACACTCACAGTCCGCGCAAAAATTCGATCATCGCCGCACTGACCTCGGCCGCGCGCTCCTGCTGGATCCAGTGGCCACAGTCGGGCAGCAGGATCGTCGTGCGCAGGCCGGGGACGAAAACCTTCAGATTGTCGACCAGGGTTCTGACCCCCGGAAAGGCCAGAACAAGATCCCGTTCGCCGGCCATGAACAGAGCCGGGACGGCCACCTTCGCTCCGGCGAAGGCCGCCAGCAGCTCCCAGTTGCGGTCGATGTTGCGATACCAGTTCAGCCCGCCGCGAAAGCCGCTCTTGGCGTACTGGGCCGCATAGACTTCCACATCGTCCAGCCCCGCCCAGCCCGGCAGGACGGCCGGATCGGGCGAATTGCTCAGGATGCCGCCACTCCGCGGAACCATGGCCAGCTGGCCTGGCGGGGCCGGGTTGTCGCCGGAGGCGCCGTAAAGCATGCGCCGGACGGTGGAGCGCACGTCGGCCTCCAACTCGGCTTCGGCCACGCCCGGCTCCTGAAAGTAAAGCTGATAGAACCGGGCCTGATCATTCTGCGGCATGACGCTGGTCGGCGGCGCGGGCGAGCGGGGGAAATAGGGGACCGACAGGCCGACCACGGCCTTGAACACATCGGGCCGCATAAGCGCGCAGTGCCAGGCGACCGGCGCGCCCCAGTCGTGCCCGGCCACCACGGCGCTGGTCTCGCCCAGAGCGCCGACTAGCCCGACAATGTCGCCCACCAGGTGCAGCATGGAAAACTGGTCAATGGCCTGAGGGCTTTCGGTGGCGCCATAGCCGCGCATGTCTGGCGCCACGGCGTGGTAGCCGGCCTCGGCCAGGGCCTTCATCTGGTGACGCCAGCTGTACCAGCTCTCCGGAAACCCGTGACACAGGATGACCAGCGGCCCCGATCCCAGCTCGGCGATGTTCATGGCGATGCCGTTGGTCTCGACGATGCGCTGGGTGATGTCGGGCATGAGCAAGGGTCCGTCAGGAAACGTTGCGGCCCAGCTTCCCACAGCTTGAACCGTTGGCCTACCCCGGCCCGCACAGCGTCCAAATAATTGCGACGTTGCAACAAAGCGAATTGTCTGCAATCCTGTGTGCAGGCCTGCTTGCCGCCGGGAGAATCGCTCATGCCGATCCCACCGAACCTGCGCTCTGGCGCCATCACCGCGCGTCTGCTGATCCTGGCCGCTGTCACCGCTCTGACAACCGGCTCCGCAATCGCCCAGGCGCCCGATCCAACCGTTTCCTTCGACTCCTCCGCGCCACGCGAGGCCGAAACAACCCTCCGCACCAACTGGAACGGACAGCCCGCTGTCTTCACGACCTGGCTCGACAGCCGGTCTGTCCAGAACGAGGATGGCGATCTGGAAACCGTCCGCACGCGCCGGCTGGAAGTCGTGCTCAACGGGGACCGCCGCCTGGCCGTCGGCGCCTGGGACGAACAGGGCGGCCCGGCTGAAATCAAGGCCATCTTCTTCGCCAACGCCGACAACGATCCGGCCCTGGAGCTGATCGTCATCACCACCTGGCCGGTTCAGCATGCGGACGTTGTTGGCGCCTTTTACGAAGTGCGGGTCTACGATGATGTCGCCACGGCGCAAGGCGACAGGCTTCGCCCAATTCCGGCCCTGAACAAGCATTTCGGCGCCGGGTGTGACTGCGAGCGGCAAGGCGCAACGCCCGACCATTACAGCTACCACACCGTCGCCGCGGTCAAATCCGAACTTCGGCGGATGGGATTCCGGTAAAGAGATTGTTCAGCGAGAGGGTTTGGGCGCCTCGTAGCTGACCATCGCCACGCCGTCCTCGACTGTGGCGTGAACCATGATGGCGCTGTGGTCGGCGAACGCCTTGTCGGCTCTGGCCGTGTCGTCGTTGGGCAGCTGAACCAGCTTGCCGTCGACATCCTGCAGCACCCATTCGGCGACTTTCCCGTCGAAGGTGTTCGGCTTGAAACCCAAGAGCGCGGTCACCGCCGGGACAGGATCATCGGCATTGTTGCCATAGCCGGCAAGGCATTGGACCAGATGCAGTCCGCTGCCGTCGGGCAAGACCGGTTTGTGGCGCAGGACCAGCAGATTATGGCGGTCTGGCCCGTCGTTGTTTTGCCGGCTTTGCTCGAATTCGAACTGCTCTGGACTGGGGGCAAAGTTGGCCTGTGGCTTCCAGCCCAAAGCTTCAGCCTTGGCCAGCGCCCTGGTCGGATCTCCACGCGTCGACAGGCAAAAGTTGTTCCAGTCATCGACCTCCGGATGACCGGCGGCGAGCGTCGGACCGGCGACCATCGCCGCCATAACAAGGCCCGTAGAACAGATGAAATATCGCATGGCCCCCCCTTGCCCGAAACCCTGGTCCTGGCCGCCGGGCCGGCGGCTGTTTACGCAAGCTCGACAGTAGGCTGCCCCGGCCGGGGTTGAAAGAGGACGGGCGAGGGAGGCTGACAGCCGTCTCGTGAGCGTCTACAGCCCTGACCGTCACCCATACATTCCACAGCGAGGGCTGCACCATGGCGATCGATTTTGAAATTCCGGCGGCGGCCAAGGCGGTCCGCGAACAGGTTCGCCAGTGGGTTCACGATGAATGCATGCCCGCCGAACAGCGCCTGTTGGCCGGCGAGGACTACAAGACCGTGCTCGCCGAACTTCGCGCGAAAGCCCGCGCCCAGGGCCTGTGGTGCCCGTTCATCCCCAGGGAACACGGCGGTATGGGTCTGGGGCCTCTGGCCAACGCCCTGGTGCAGATGGAGCTGGGCGAGAGCTATCTCGGCGCCCTGTCGATGAACACGCAAGGCCCCGACGATGCGACCATGCTGACCCTGCTCGAGCACGGCACCGACTATCAGAAGGAAAAGTTCCTCAAGCCCCTGCTCAACGGCGAAAAGCGTATCTGCTATTCCATGACCGAAAAGGCCGCCGGCTCCGACGCCACCGGTATGCAGACGAAAGCCGAGCGAAAGGGCAATGACGCCTGGGTGCTCAACGGCGAAAAGTGGTTCTCATCGGCCGCCTCCGTCGCCGACATCGCCCTGGTGATGGCCAAGACCAACCCAGACGCCCCGCGCCACAAGCAGTTCTCCACCTTCCTCGTCGAGCTGCCCAATCCCGGCTACAATATCAAGCGCGACATCGCGACCATGGCCATCGAGGGCCCGCTCGCCCACATCATGGGCGGCGGCCATTCCGAGATCGAAATCCGCGACCTTGAGGTTCCGGCCGATAACCTGCTGGGCGGCGAGGGCGAGGGCTTCAACATGGGCCAGCACCGCCTGGCCTACGGTCGCCTGCGCCACGGCATGCACAACGTCTCCATGGCCCAGCGCGCGCTCGACATGGCAACCGCTCACGTCACCAGCCGCACCACCTTCGGCAAGCCGCTGGACGAGCGCCAGGCCGTGCAGTTCATGCTCGCCGAATGCGCCACCCAGCTCTACATCGCCCGGCTGATGCTGCTGCACATCGCCTACAAGGCCGAGCATGGCCTGGATCTGCGCATGGAGAACGGCATCGCCAAGGTCTATCTGGCCAATATGGTCCACAAGGTGGTCGATACCGCCATCCAGCTGCACGGCGCGCTGGGCTATAGCCGCGATACGCCGCTGGCCATGTGGTATACCCACATCCGCTCCCAGCGACTGGTCGACGGCCCCGACGAGGTCCACCGCTGGACGACGGGCCGCAACGTGATCAAGGCCTTCAAGGCCACCGGCACCACCGCCGGGGCGGCGGGTGGAGATCTGCTTTAGTCCCAGCCTGGCTACGGTCTGGCGGGCGGGTTCGCCGGGAGGCAGGGCGGGTGGCCCGCGCCGCCGCAGGCCGGCGTAATCGGCTTCAGGTTCTTGGGCGCCGCGATGGTGGGTGTGGCGGACGCGCGCCGGGCCTCGAGGCTCGAGTACTTGATGTACTGATCGTGGGTGGCCGGGTTGTCGAAGTGGATCATGTAAAAGCCGGCCCGCTCGCCGGTCCCCACTGCGGTCACCGTTCCATCGAAGCAACAGGCGCCGCCGATATAGGCCGAGACCAGATCTCCCACATGCCAGGTCTGGGGCGTGGAGGCCGAGCCGGCCTTGGGCGCCGGCGCGGCGGACTTGGGCGGCTGGGCGCTCGCCTGCCCCAGGCCCAGGGTCAGGGCCGCGAGCAATCCGATGGCTCCGGCGCTGAAACGGCGAATGGAATTGTCAGCTTGGGTCATGGCGTTTGAGCCTCCTCAACCGGGGTAGTTGGGGGGAAAGGAGAAGTGATTGTCAAACCTTCGCCGAAATCCTCGAAATCCTTGCCTAGTCCGCGTCCATCTTCAGCGCCGCAATGAACGCCTCCTGCGGGATCTCGACCTTGCCGAACTGGCGCATCTTTTTCTTCCCCGCCTTTTGCTTGTCCAGCAGCTTGCGCTTGCGGGTCGCATCGCCGCCATAGCACTTGGCGGTCACGTCCTTGCGCAGGGCCCGCACCGTTTCGCGAGCGATGATCTTGCCGCCGATGGCCGCTTGGATCGGGATGGTGAACATGTGGGGGCGGATCAGCTCGGCCATCTTTTCGCACATGGATCGGCCGCGCGCCTCGGCCCGGCCGCGGTGGACGAGCATACTAAGGGCGTCGACAGGCTCGGCGTTGACCAGGATGTTCATCTTGACCAAATCGCCGGTGCGGTAATCCTCCAGCGAATAGTCGAAACTGGCGTAGCCTTTCGAGATCGACTTCAGTCGGTCGTAGAAATCGAACACCACCTCGTTCAGCGGCAGATCATAGACCACCAGCGCCCGCTGGCCGACGTAACTGAGCTCGCGCTGCAGCCCGCGCCGGTCCTGGCACAGCTTGATCACCGCGCCCAGGTATTCGTCGGGGGTGAAGATGGTGGCCTTGATCCACGGCTCGGCGATGGAGGCGACCTTGACCGGGTCGGGCATGTCGGCCGGATTGTGCAGGTCGATCACATCGCCATTGGTCAGGGTGATCTTGTAGATCACCGATGGCGCGGTCGCGATCAGGTCGAGATTGAATTCGCGCGATAGCCGCTCCTGGATGATCTCCAGGTGCAGCAACCCCAAGAACCCGCAGCGGAAGCCGAAGCCCAGGGCGGCGCTGGTTTCCATCTCGTAGGTGAAGCTGGCGTCGTTCAGGCGCAGGCGGCCCACCGCCGCACGCAGGTCTTCGAAGTCGGCGGCGTCCACTGGGAACATGCCGCAGAACACCACCGGCTGAACTTCCTTGAACCCGGTCAGTTCGCTGGTGGTCTGGCGCTTTTCCTCGGTGATGGTGGCGCCGACGGCGGCGTCCGCCACCTCCTTGATCTGGCCGGTCAGAAAGCCGATCTCGCCGGGCCCCAGTTCGGCGACATCGGTTGCCTTGGGCTTGAAGACACCAATCTTGTCGATCTTGTAGGTCGCGCCGGTCTGCATCATCCGTACGATCTGGCCGGCCTTCAGGATGCCGTCGAAGATGCGCACCAGCACCACCACGCCCAGATAGGCGTCGTACCATGCATCGACGACCAGGGCCTTCAACGGCGCGGTCGCGTCGCCCTTGGGCGGGGGCAGGCGGGTGACGATGGCTTCCAGCACGTCCTCAATGCCGATGCCGGACTTGGCGCTGCACAGCACCGCGTCGGACGCATCCAGGCCGATGACGTCCTCGATCTGGGCGCGCACGCGTTCGGGCTCGGCGGCCGGCAGGTCGATCTTGTTCAGGACCGGCACGATCTCGTGGTTGTTGTCGATGGCCTGATAGACATTGGCCAGCGTCTGGGCCTCGACGCCCTGGCTGGCGTCCACCACCAGGATCGAGCCCTCGCAGGCGGCGAGGGATCGGCTGACCTCATAGGCGAAGTCGACGTGCCCGGGGGTGTCCATCAGATTGAGGACATAGGTCTCGCCATCCTTGGCCTTGTAGTCCAGGCGCACGGTCTGGGCCTTGATGGTGATGCCGCGTTCGCGCTCGATATCCATGGAATCGAGCACCTGCTCCTTCATCTCCCGCTCGGTCAGGCCGCCGGTGGTCTGGATCAGGCGATCGGACAGCGTCGATTTGCCGTGGTCGATGTGCGCGACGATGGCGAAGTTGCGAATACGGGCAAGCGGCGTGGTCATGGGCGGGCGTCTAGCATAATTTTCGGTCCCGCAATCGGTTTGCTGTCGCCCCGCCGCTTCATGGTTAATCGGGTGTTAAGCGAGCCCGTCCAAAAGGGGACTCAAACCGGCGCCAAGCTGGCGGCGGGGATGATTCCAATAGGACCACGCCATGGACCGCAGAGCCCTTATCACCACCGCCGGCGCGCTTGTGCTGACCGGCTGCGCCTCCAAGCCCGATACGGCGTCCAAGGGCAATGGCGGGTTCAACTCGAACCAGTCGGCCCCGGACAAGGCCGCCACCTACACCCGCGATGAACTGGTCCCGGCCGTGTCGGATTTCTTCGGCGTAACCGTGGAATCGGCCGGCGCGGTGATCGAGAAGGTGTTCGGCGACAATGGCCGGCCCACCGGCTACATCGCCGGCGAAGAGGCCTCGGCGGCGATCACGGTCGGCGCGCGCTACGGCAACGGCCTGCTCTACATGAAGAGCGAGACCAAGCCCTTGCAGGTCTACTGGCAGGGCCCGTCGGTCGGCTTCGACCTGGGCGGCAACGCCAGCCGGGTCTTTATCCTGTGCTACAATCTGTTCTACCCGGACGCCATTTTCCGGCGAATTCCAGGCGTCGATGGATCGGCCTATCTGGTCGGCGGCATGGGCGTGAACTACCTGCGCGGCGATGGGATGACGCTCGCCCCCATCCGCGCCGGCGTGGGCCTGCGGCTCGGCGCCAGCGTCGGCTACTTAAGCTTCAGCCGGCAACGGAACATCCTGCCGTTCTAGGTGCGTGCTTCGAGACGCGTCCCTTCGGGCCGCTCCTCAGCATGACGAACTTTGTCGGGCATCCAATATCTTCGTCATCCTGAGGAGCCGCGAAGCGGCGTCTCGAAGGACGCATTGGCCTCTAGAACAGACTGCCCTGATCGCTGCCCGCAAGCTTGGCCTTCACGGGCCGCACCCCATCAACCACAGCCCCGCGCCGGCCGTCGGCGAACACCAGTTCCACAGCCTCGCCGTTGCTCAATTCCCTGGCCGATCGCGCCAGGGATCCATTGGCGTGACGCACCCGCGCAAACCCTCGCTCCAGCGGCCCGTCCGGGCTCAGCGATCGCAACAACTTGTCCAGCGAGGACAGGCGCTCGTCTGCTGTCGCCAGGGTGCGTCGCACAGCCGGGGCCATCCGGGCGGTAATCCGCGCCAGCTTGTCAGCCTCGATGACGGCGTGACGTTGCAGAAGGCCCGGTTTCAGGGGTGAGGCGATGCGGGCGAAGGCCTGTTCGTGGACGGCGACATTGCGCGACAGACCGGCGCCGAGACGGCCCGCCGCCAGGTCCAGGCGCTGGGTCGGCAGGGCCAGCAGATCCTCGCGCCGCGGCAGCCCCCGCGCCGAAGCCGTCAGCCGCTGGCGGCGGTCCTCGATGATCCGCCCGCCGGCCCGCTCCAGCCGCTGGGCCGCGCCCATGACCCCGGCCCGCAGTTCCGACTGCACCGGCGTCGCCATCTCGGCGGCGGCGGTCGGCGTCGGCGCGCGGCGATCGGAGACAAAGTCGATCAGTGTGGTGTCGGTCTCGTGGCCCACGGCAGAGATGATCGGAATTTCACTTGCCGCCACCGCCCGGGCCAGGGCCTCGTCGTTGAAGCCCCACAGGTCCTCCACCGAGCCGCCGCCGCGGGCGATGATGATCACGTCCGGCCGGACAGCGAAGGCGTGGAAGCCGGCCAGAGCCGCGATGATCTGCCCCGGCGCCGCCTCGCCCTGCACCACCACGGGCCAGACCAGCACATGGGCCGGCCAGCGATCGCGGATGCGGTGCAGGATGTCGCGGATCACCGCGCCGGTAGGGCTGGTAATCACCCCGATGACGCCGGGCAGGGTGGGGATCGGCTTTTTGCGGTCCTGATCGAACAGGCCTTCGGCGTCCAGCTTTGCCTTCAACTTTTCCAGCTGGGCCAGCAGGGCGCCGACGCCCGCCGGCTCCATGGTCTCGATGACGATCTGGTACTTGGAGCTGGCCGGATAGGTGGTGATCTTGCCGGTGACGATCACCTCCAGCCCCTGGTCCGGCCGAACCTGCAGCCGACTGACCGAGCCGCGCCAGACGACGCCGTCGATGGCCGCCTTGTCGTCCTTGAGCGTCAGATAGACATGGCCGTTGGAGTGGTGGGTCACCTTGGAAAGCTCGCCGCGCAGGCGGACGAAACCATAGGCGTCTTCCAGGGTCCGTTTCAGGGCGAACGCCAGCTCGCTGACCGAATAGGCAGGGGCGTTGTCGGTCAGGCTGGTCGAGTCATCTTCGGACATGGGGCCGATGATAGCGGCGATCCAATCGCTGCGTCGATGCGTATTGAAGGCGATGATCCTCGCCGTCCTCGCCGCCGCCGCGTTAAACGCACCCACCGCCACGGGCCACTGGGTGGTCAACGGCGATGTGGACGCCAAACCCTTCGTCCTGCACTGCGATTTTACCCAGACCGGCGAGACCCTGGCCGGGACCTGCCACGACTATACGCCGGACGGAAAGGCGCACCGGATCACTTCAGGCTGGGTGAAGGACGGCAAGGTGCGGTTTATCTACCAATCGAACTACCTGCTGCTGAAGTTCGACGCGATCTACGAAGGCGTGCTCAAGGACGATGCAATGAGCGGAACGGCGCAAGCAGCCGGGCGAAAAGGGACGTTTACGGCCCGGCGTGGTTGACCCTGCGGCCAACTCCGGCGAAACCGCACAGCATGAACATCCTCCTCATCGGATCGGGCGGGCGCGAACATGCGCTGGCGTGGAAGATCGCCGCTTCGCCCCTGGTGAGCCGCATTGTCTGCGCCCCCGGCAACCCGGGCATGGCGCTGCTGGGCGAATGCCGGGACGTTGCGGTGACGGACGTTGCGGGCCTGGTCACCCTGGCCCGCGAGATCGCTGCCGACCTGGTGGTGGTGGGGCCCGAAGCTTCGCTCGAAGCCGGGATCGCCGACGCCCTCGCCGACGCGGGCATCGCCTGTTTCGGGCACTCGAAATCCGCCGCCCGGATCGAAACCTCCAAGGTGTTCCTGAAAGACTTCGCCGAACGCCGCAATCTACCCACCGCCCAGCACGCATCCTTTGACGAGGCGGACAAGGCCAAGGCCTTCCTCAAGTCATTCAAGGCGCCCTACGTCATCAAGGCCGACGGCTTGGCGGCCGGCAAGGGCGTGGTCATCGCCGAGACCCTGGAAGACGCCCACGCGGCCATCGACGAGATGCTGGCCGGCCGATTCGGCGAGGCCGGAAAGCGGCTGGTGATCGAGGAATTCCTGACCGGCGAGGAGGCTTCGCTGTTCGCCCTGACCGACGGGACCAGCTACCGACTGTTTGGCGGCGCCCAGGACCACAAGCGTGCTTTCGAGGAAGACGAGGGCCCCAATACCGGCGGCATGGGCGCCTATTCGCCGGCCCCGATTCTCAGCGAATCCGTCATCAGCCTGGCCGAAGACAATCTGATCGCCCCAACCATCGCCGGCATGGCGGCGGAGGGCGCGCCCCTGAAAGGCGCCCTGTTCGCCGGCCTGATGATCGAACACGGCCAGCCGCGCCTGATCGAATACAACGCCCGTCTCGGCGATCCGGAATGCCAGGTGCTGATGATGCGGCTGGAAAGCGACATCGTTCCCTATCTGGTCGCCTGCGCCAACGGGACCCTGGCCGAGGCGCCGCCGATGAAGTGGCGCGCCCAGGCGGCGATCTGCGTGGTCATGGCCGCCAAGGGCTATCCGGAAAAGCCGGTCGCCGGCACGCGGATCAAGGGCGCCGAGGGTCCGTTTGGCAAGAATGTCATGGTCTTTCATGCCGGGACCAGGCGCGACAGCCACGGCGATCTGCGCGCCGCCGGCGGGCGAGTGTTGAATGTCTGCGCGACCGGGCGAACGCTGAAAGAAGCCCACGATGCGGCCTATGCCGCAGTGGCCAAGATCGATTGGCCGGGCGGCTTTTATCGCCGCGATATTGGCTGGCGCGCCCTCAGCCGCTAAGGCTGTTTCAAAATAAGATTTCGACGGGAGTATAACGGTCCATGGCGCTCACAGCCGAACAGGAACGCGAACAGCAAAACTCCGGGACCAAGGACGTTGCTGAGAGCCATCGTTTCGACGAGGGCAAGCTCGCGGCCTGGATGCAGGCCCATGTCGAAGGCTATGCCGGCCCGCTGGAAGTGCGCCAGTTCAAGGGCGGCCAGTCCAACCCGACCTACCAGCTGGTCACGCCGAACAAGAAGTACGTCCTGCGCCGCAAGCCGCCGGGCATCCTGCTGCCGTCGGCCCACGCGGTGGACCGCGAGTACAAGGTGCTGGCCGGCCTTTATCCCACCGGCTTCCCCGTGGCCCGTCCCTACGCCCTGTGCGAGGACGACGCCGTCATCGGCACCATGTTTTACGTCATGGACATGGTCGAGGGTCGGATCCTTTGGGACCAGAGCCTGCCGGCCTATACCCCTGAGCAACGCATGCCGATCTACATGGCCCAGGTGAAGACCCTGGCCGACCTGCACAACACCGATTACGTGGCCGCCGGCCTGGCCGACTTCGGCAAGCCGGGCAACTATTTCGCGCGTCAGATCAGCCGCTGGACCAAGCAGTACAAGGCCTCGGAAACCGTGGCCCTGCCCGAGATCGACCGCCTGATCGAATGGCTGCCCAAGACTGTGCCGGACGATGATCAGACCACCATCGTCCACGGCGATTATCGCCTCGACAACATGATCATGCACGCCACGGAGCCCAGGGTCATCGCGGTGCTGGACTGGGAGCTGTCGACGCTTGGCAACCCGATGGCCGACTTCACCTATTTCCTGATGAACTGGATCAACGGCTCGCTGGCCAATATCGAGGACAAGGCCTCGCACGGCGCGCCGACCGCCGAGCAGGTGGTGGACTATTACTGCGAGCTCACCGGCCGCTCAGGCGTGCCGGACCTGAACTGGTACTTCAGCTACAACACCTTCCGCATGGCCGGCATTCTGCAGGGTATCGTAGGGCGGGTGCGCGACGGCACCGCCAACTCGCCCCACGCCGCGGCCACCGCCGCGCGGGTGCCGCAGCTGGCCCAGGCCAGCTGGGAATTTGCGAAAAAGGCCGGCGCCGAATAGCTAGCGAACGGGGCGGAGCAACCGCTCCAGGGCCGCTTCGTCCTCGAACCGGGCGCGAACTGGCCAGGCCACGACCTTGCCCCGCCAGTCGGCCGGCAATCGAATCCAGTCCTTTTCGGTGGTGACCAGGCTGGCGCCCGCCGCTCGCGCCCCGGCCGCCAGCACCGCCAGACCGGCGCCGTCGTAGGGCGCGTGGTCGGGAAAGGCCGTAAAGACGGCAACCTGTCCGCCGGCGGCTTTCAGGGCCCGCTCGAATTTCCATGGCTTGCCGATCCCGGCGAAGGCGGCGAGCGGTCCGGCCGGCGGTGGGCCCGCCGGCTCCAGACGGGCGATGAGGACCGGCGCCTCGCCGAACACGGCGATCAGGTCCGGATCCGGCGCCGGCAGATCAGCCGGCAACAGAAGGACCACCGCATCGGCCCGGGCCATTCCCGCTGTCAGCGGCTCGCGCATCGGCCCGGCGGGAAAGACGGCGCCGTCGCCGAATGGCCATTCGCCGTCACGGGTTTCGCCATCCACGACGATGAGAGACAGGGATTTCCTGACCGACGGGTTCTGGTGGCCGTCATCCATGACGATCACTTTCGCCCCGCCTTGCGCCGCCGCCAGCACGCCGGCCGCCCGGTCGCGGGCGATCCACACGGTCAGGTCCTCGGCCAGCATCAGCGGCTCATCGCCCACCTCGGCGCTGGTATGGACGGCGGGATCGACGCGGACGGGCCCCTTAAGGCTGCCGCCATGCCCCCGCGACAGGACGTGGGCGTCCAGAGTTTTCGCGAGCGCGCGGACGATCGGCGTCTTGCCGGTTCCGCCGACCGTCAGGTTGCCCACGCAGATCACCGGGATCGGCGGATCGAGCGGATGGGCCGTTGCGATTTTCCGGGCCGTCACCGCAGCCCACAGCGCGCCCAGCGGCGCCAGCAGCACGGATCCGGGCGAGGGCGGGGGGTTACGGCGGTACCAGCGGCGGGGCGTGTTCAGGCTCACGGCAGGAGCGCCTCGATCAGGCTCCAGCCGGTTTCGAAGGCGGCGGTTTCGCGGTCGGCGAAGGCGCGGGCGTGGGCGGCAAGCGCCGTGGCCCTGTCGGCATCGCCCAGCAGTTCGGCGATGCGGGCGGCCAGATGATCGGGGCCGGTCATGGACACCGCGCCGGCCCGGGTCATGGCGGCGAACAGCTCGGCGTTCTTGTGCACGAAATGGCCGCTGATCGTCGGGACGCCGAGGCGCGCGGGCTCGAGCGGATTGTGGCCGCCGATGCCCGGAACCAGGCTGCCGCCCAGCACCACGACGTCCGCCAGCCGCATGAACAGGCCCATCTCGCCCAGGGTGTCGGCGACGTGGATGTCGGCGTCGGCGGTCAGAGGCTCGCCGGCGGCGCGGCGAGTCACGCTCCGCCCGGCCGCGGTCAGGTCCGCGGCGATCTGGGGTCCACGATCAGGGTGGCGCGGGGCGA
>CAZJBC010000001.1:0-9526 GCA_964543805.1 uncultured Brevundimonas sp. | reverse complement strand
GGGGTCCGGCGGGCAGGCGGCGGCGATGATCGCCTCTTCGCCCGGATGGGTGCTGGCGGCCAGAACGATCCGGCGACTTTTGAGGGCGGCCCTCAGGCGTTTCAGCTCGGCCTCGTCGCAGGGCAAGGGCAAGGCGACCAGTTTGAGATTGAGCTGGGGACCCGGTTCGACGCCCAGGCCGGTCAGCCGCACGGCGGTCTCCCCGTCCTGTGGCAGGATAAGGTCAAAGCAACCCAGCAGCGCCCTGGCCGCCGCCGGGCGCTTCATCCAGCCCTTGGCCGATTTTTCCGTCAGCCGGGCCGAGACCAGGGCCATTTTCGCACCGCTCGCCCGCGCAGTGGTGATCAGATTGGGCCAAAGATCGCTTTCGGCCAGGATCGCCAGGTCCGGCTTCCAGTGGCCAATGAACCGGGCCGTGGCGGCGGGGCCGTCGACCGGTGCGTACTGATGGATGACGCCGGCCGGCAGGCGTCTGGCCAGCAGTTCGGCCGAGGTCACCGTGCCGCTGGTAATCAGGACATTGAGGTCCGGCCGCTCGGCGCGGATACGGTCGATCAGAGCCAGCAGCGACAGGGTCTCGCCGACGCTGACGCCGTGCAACCACACCAACTTGCCCGCCGGGCGCGGCAGGCCGGCTCGGCCGAAGCGCTCGCCGATCCGTGCAGGATCCTCCTTGCCTCGACCGGCGCGCCTTGCAAGCAGAGCAGGGGCCAGCGGTTCGGCCGCGCCCATCGCCAGGCGATAGAGCGCCAGGGCCATACTCACCGGACAATCGCCTCGGCGCGGTCGGTGACCACGTCCAGCTTGTCGCCCCAGGCCTTGGCCTGAACGGCGGCGTCACCGTTCTTGCCGAAGGTGAAGGGCCCGTCCCAGACGATCGCCGCCCTGCCGAAGGGCAGCGGCAGGATGGTCTTGTCCCACGATCCCAGGGTCAGGCACGGGCTGCAGGCCATGCCGACCAGCAGCACCGGCGCGCCGGTCACCCGCGCCAGCAGAGGCGTGCCCTCGCCCATGATCCGCGCCGGGCCCTTGGGACCGTCAGGCGTGATGGCCATGGCGTTGCCGGACTTGATCCAGCGGACCATCTCGCGAAAGGCGTTCGAGCCGCCCTTGTCGCCGACCGAGTTTTCCCGCGCCCGCGAGCCTCTTACCGACGGAAAGCCCAGGCGCGCGACGGTCTGGGTGATGAACTCGCCGTCCGCCGATTTCGAGACCAGGGCGTGCAGGGTCTGGGGCGCGCCCTTGTCCCAGGGGCAGGGCGAGAGCGGGATGCGGGCGTGCCAGAAGCACATCATGGCCCCGGTGCCCGGCCTTGCCCAGACGCCCTCGGCCCGTTCGCGGCCCTCGTGGGTCCAGCGCAGGGTCGAATAGACGATGCGCAGATAGCCGGCGAAGATGGCGGCCACGGTGGCGATCACCCAGGGCTGGCGAAACAGGGACTTCACGGCGCGGCCTCGAGCACATTCAGGTGCTGGGCGGCGGCCAGGCGGGCGTAGAGCCCTTTTTTGCGCATCAGCTCCGAATGAGTGCCCGTCTCGACGATCCTGCCGGCCTCGATGACATGGATGCGGTCAGCGGCGCGCACGGTCGACAGGCGGTGGGCGATCATGATCGTCGTGCGCCCGCTCATCAGGCGCTCAAGCGCGATCTGCACCTGGGTTTCGGACTCGGTGTCGAGCGCGCTGGTTGCTTCATCAAGCAGCAGGATCGGGGCGTCCTTCAGAAAGGCCCGGGCGATGGCGATCCGCTGGCGCTGACCGCCGGACAGGCGCGCTCCGGCCTCGCCGACCGTGGTGTCATAGCCCTTGGGCAGGGCGGCGATGAAGTCGTGGGCGGCGGCCTGTTTTGCAGCGGCCTCGATCTCGTCCTGGCTGGCGGCTGGTCTGGCGTAGGCGATGTTAGCGCGGATGGTGTCATCGAACAGGAAGGGCTCCTGGGTGACCAGAGCGATTCGGTCGCGCACCGAGCGCTGGGTGACGGTGCGGATATCCTCGCCATCAATGCGCACAGCACCGCCTGTGACATCGTAAAAGCGGGGGATCAGATTTAGCGTCGTGGTCTTGCCGCTGCCCGAGGGGCCGACAAGGGCGACGGTCTCGCCGCGGCGCACCTCGAACGAGACATCGTCCAGGGCCGGGGCGGCTTCGCCATAGGTGAAGGAGACGCGATCGAAGGCGATGGTGCTGGGGCCGGGCGGCAGGGCTTTCGCGCCCTCCGCATCGCGGATGGTCGGCTCGATGGCCAGCACACGGGCCAGCCGACCCGCGGCGGCCAGGGCCTCGGTCAGGGTAGTCTGCATGCCGCCCAGCTGGCGGACGGAGCTGGCGGCCAGGACCAGTGAGGTCATGAAGGCGGTGAAGCGGGCCGCGTCCATGTGACCGCCCAGCGCCTGCCAGCCGGCGTAGGCCAGGATGGCGGCCATCAGCAGGTACATCATGGCTTCGGCGATGGGGCCGGCGGTGGCCTTGGCGTTGGAGCCCCGGATCAGGAATTTCTGGCGGCGGCGAATGACGTCGGCGACGCGCTGGCGCTCATAAGCCTCGCGGCCTTCGATCTTGACGATCTTGACCCCGTCCAGCCCCTCAAGGATCACTGTGGACAGGGCCGAGGTTTCGCCCATGGCGCCCATGGCCGCGCGCCGTGTGCGGCCGGAAAAGCTGCGGATGATCAGAAAGGCCAGGGGCGTGCCGCCCAGGGCAATCGCCGTCAGGCCCAGATTGACTGAGGCCATGTAGCCGAACAGGCCGATGGCCATCAGCGCCTGCTGCACGTAGTTGACCGCCACTGTGGTCGAGCCGTCGCGCACCAGATTGGCGTCGAACAGCATGGCCGACAGGTGCTGGCCGGAATGCTCGGCCTGCAGCCGCATGAGGTCCGCGCCGGCCAGACGGCTGAACAGGTCCAACTGCACCTCGCCCACCACAGTGTGGCCGATGCGGTTGATCAGGCGCACCTGGATGGCCAGGGCGACGGCCCGCCCCAGACCAATGCCGGCGATGATCAGCGGGTAGATCAGGATGGCGCCGCGAGCCTTGCGCACCAGCAGCTGGTCGATGGCGTGTTGCAGCTGGCCCATGAAGATGGTGGTCAGGCCGGCGACGACCACCGCCAGAAAGAAACAGACCGTCAGCCCTTTCCAGTGCGGCGTCAGGTAGGCGCGCAGCAGGCCCCGCGCCTGGGCGCGGGAGGTGTTGCTGTCAGGGGCCGGCGCGGTCATGCCCCCGAGGTCGTCTTTCGGGGCTCAAGTGTCAAGAAGGCGAAGGTTCAGGCCACCAGCGCTTCGGCCCGCTCGGTCACCGCATTCAGGCGCTTGCCCCAGTCCCTGGCCAGCTCGTGCGGATCGTCATCGCGGCCCGCGACAAGAGGGCCTTCCCAGACCACGGCGCCGCGGCCGAAGGGTAAGGGGAAGACCGCCCGGTCCCAGGATTTCGCCCGGATGCAGGGATTGCAGGCCACACCGGCCAGCAGCACCCGCGCGCCGGTGGTCCGCGCCAGGATCGGCGGGCCCTCGGCCATGACCTGGGCCGGGCCCTTGGGGCCGTCGGGGGTGATCGCCACCGCGTTGCCGGCCTTGATCCAGCGCGCCATCTCGCGGAAGGCTGACGAGCCGCCCTTGTCGCCCACCGAATCCTCGCGCGCCCGCGAGCCGCGGATCGAGGGAAAGCCCAGGCGGGCGACGGTCTGGGTGATGAACTCGCCGTCCGATGACTTCGAGACCAGGGCATGCATGGTCTGGGCCGACTCCTTGCCCCAGGTGCAGGGCGAGAGCGGGATGCGCGCGTGCCAGAAGCACAGCATGACGCCGCCCGGTTGGCTCCAGACCTGCTCGCCGTTCTCGCGGCCCTCATAGGTCCAGCGAATCGTCGCATAGACGAAGCGAAGATAGGCGGCGAAGATCGACGCCAGGGTCAGCTGAACCGCCCGCGAGCGGACGATCCGCTTGCTGAGGCGGTCGCGTTTGCGGGGCGTGTGAAAGGCGGCGCTGGGGCCTTCCTGGGTCGTCATGGGGCAGGTGCGGCTGATTGGCGAGATCGAACGCTCAAATCCTACCGCAGAATTTGACCAAACCTTGACGGGCGCCCGAAATGGGCGCGGCGCGATCCTTCAACGTGGCGGCTGTCGCCTAGTGGTGGTCGTGGTCGTGTTCGGGATCCAGAAGCCGGTGGGCATGGATGATGAAATAGCGCATCAGGGCGTTGTCGACCGTTGCCTGGGCGCGGGATTTCCAGGCCTTGTGGGCTTCGTCGTAGTTGGGAAAGGCGCCGACGAATTCGACCCTGGTCAGGTCCCGGAATTCGATGGTCTGCACATCTTTCAGCTCGCCGCCGATGACCAGGTGAAGCAGTTGGGAGTGAGGCATGGGTGACAGGTCCGCTCGCCGGTTCAGAATCAGTCCTGAATATGCCCCAGGCGTTGAAGCAACAATGAATGAAGCGGCTCTCCGGCGCAGACCAGCGAGCGTTGCTGCGGAACCGGGCGGTTGTAGGTGAAGGTGCGGCCCATATGGTCGGTCACCCGGCCCCCCGCCTCGGTGACGATCAGGTCGGCCGCGGCCAGGTCCCATTCGTGCTTGGGCGAGGGCGCAAGGCAGGCGTCAAAATCCCCCGACGCCACCAGCGACATTCGAAGAGCGATGGAGTTGCGCGCGACGATGTCCATGGGCGGCCAGGCGACCGGCCAGGCCGGATGGGCGAACATCTTCGCATCGCCCAGCATGGCGCAGCCTTCGATGCCGGCGCGGGCCGACACACGGATGGGCCCGCCGTTCAGCCGGGCGCCCTGGCCGGCGGCGGCCTCGTAGAACTGGTCGAGCGCGGGGGCGAACACCACGCCGCAGACCGGGCGGCCGTTCTCGACCACCGCGGCGCAGATGCTCCACCATTCGCGGTGTTTCAGATAGGCGGTGGTGCCGTCGATGGGGTCGGACAGGAAGACGAGGTGTTTGCTCAGCCGGTCGGGATTGTCCGGAGTCTCCTCCGACAGCCAGCCGTAATCGGGCCGCGCGCCCAGCAGACGGTCTTTCAGAAAGTCGTCGATGGCGAGGTCGGCGTTGGTGACCGGCGAGCCGCCGGGCTTGTGGTCGATGGTCAACCCCGCCTCGAGCAGGGCCTGGGCCCGAGCGCCCGCCTCGCGCACCACCGCTTTCAGCAGGTCGAGGTCGGCGGTCATTGCCCGGCGATCGCCACCGCATCGATCATGAGGGACGGGGAATTGCTCGAGCCGCGCAGTTCCAGGTCCGCGCCCGCGATGGTTCGGGCATAGAGCTCGATCAGGTTGCCGGCGACGGTGACCTCGTTGACCGGATGGGCGATGGCGCCGTCCTCGAACCAGAAGCCCGAGACGCCCACCGACCAGTCGCCGGTGTTGGCGTTCAGCGAGGGGCCGAACATCGATGTGACAAAAAGCCCGCGCCGCGCTTCGGTGAACAGGCCGGCCAGATCGACGACGCCTGGCTGGACCGTCAGGTTGCTGGTCCCCACGCCCGGCGGCCCGGCCAGTGAACGCGAGGCGTGGCCCGTCGGCTTCATGCCCAGCTGCTTTGCCGAGGCCAGGTTGTGGAGGAAGGTGGTCAGGACGCCGTCCTGGATGATGGAGCGGTCGGTGGTCGGCAGGCCTTCGTCGTCGAACGGGCCGGAGCCCAGGCCGCGCTTGCGGTGCGGCTCTTCATAGATGCGAAAGCCGCGCGGGAAGACCGGCTTTTCCAGGTTGGCCTTGAGGAATGAGGTGCCCCTGGCCACCGACGGGCCGGAAATGGCGCCGATGAAGGGCCCGAGGAACGAGGCGGCGATCTTGTTTTCAAAGATGACTGCGGCCGTGGTCGACTTGATCTTCTTGGCGCCCAGGGCCGCGACGGCGTCATGGCCGGCGATCTGGCCCATGACGTGCAGGTTGGGCATGTCGCAGCCCCAGCGCACCTGGCGGCCTTCGCCGGCCCGCTCCATGGAATCGCCATCGCCGGCGATCACCGAGGCGTAGGCCGAATGGCTGGACGAGCGGTGGCCGGCGTTGAAGCCCTCGGTGGTGGCGAACTGCCAGCGCGAGGCGCCCCAGGTGGCCGAGCCGCCTTCGCTGTTGGTCACGCCCGGAACGGCTCGGGCGGCGTCCTCGATCTCCAGGGCGATGGCCTCCAGCGCTTCGGCCGTGGGCTCGGAGGGATCAAACAGGTCCAGGTCAAGGTCCAGCTTTTTCGCCAGCATCCCGGCCGGCGCCAGACCGGCATAGGGATCTTCCGGCGCCAGACGCGCCATGGCCACGGCGCGGTCGACCAGCTTGGCCAGTGAGGCGGCCGTCAAGTCCGAACCGGAGACCGTCGCCTGGCGTTTGCCGACGAAGACGCGCAGGCCCAGATCCCGGGCCTCCTCGCGTTCGACCTCTTCCAGGGCGCCCAGGCGCACGCCCACGGACAGGGCCTGGCGGTGAGCAAGAACCGCCTCGGCGGCGTCAGCGCCCGCGGCCTTTGCGGCGGCGAGCAGGTCGTTCAGAAAATTCGTATCCATCAGGGGATCGCGTACACCAAAAGCGCGACGGCGGTGAAGAGATAGCTGACCCAGGTCAACAGCATGCCGATCGAACGGAATCGCGAAACGCCCGCCGTGCGCGACAGACCGATCGCGTGCACCAGCCGGCCGGCGAACAACAGCCCGCCGGCGATATCGACGACGAGAGGAATGGCGTGGGCCAGGGTCAGCACGGCCAGGGCGCCGATGGCCGCGGGAATGTATTCGGTCGCGTTGCCAAAGGCGCGGACGGCGGCGATCAGTTTCGGCTGGTCCCCATGGCCCTCGGCCACCCCGTGGGCGCGGCGCTGACGCACCACAAGAATGGATAGCACGAGCAGCAGGATGAGCAGCAGGCCGGTCCAGAGGGCGGCGTCGTGGGCGGCGGGCGGTAGTTCGGTGGGCATGGGCGGATAAAGGCCTATTCTATTCGCCCGGCAAGCCCAGCTTCGCCCACTTTTCCGTCACCGCGCGCACGACGTCCGGGTCCATGACGATCTTCTGGCCCCAGTCGCGGTGGGTCTCCGGCGGCAGCTTGTTGGTGGCGTCGAGGCCGATCTTGGAGCCCAGGCCGCTCTCGGGACTGGCGAAGTCCAGGTAGTCGATGGGCGTGCCTTCGATCACCGTGATGTCGCGGGCCGGGTCCATGCGGGTGGAGAGCGCCCACATCACGTCCTTCCAGTTCCGCGCGTCGATGTCGTCGTCCACGACGATCACCCACTTGGTGTACATAAACTGGCGAAGATAGCTCCACACAGCCATCATCACCCGCTTGGCGTGGCCGGGGTAGCGCTTCTTCATCGAGACCACGGCAATGCGGTAGGAACAGCCCTC
Source organism: uncultured Brevundimonas sp. (assembly GCA_964543805.1). GTDB lineage: Bacteria > Pseudomonadota > Alphaproteobacteria > Caulobacterales > Caulobacteraceae > UBA5005. The sequence continues at coordinate 2,195 of CAZJBC010000001.1, read as the reverse complement.
AGGCGGCAGCCAGAAGTCGGTGATCTCCGGAAACTGCTGCTGGAACAAGGGAATGAACACCTCGTTCAGCGCCTCGCCCAGCACCGAGGGCTCGTCGGGCGGCCGGCCGGTGTAGGTGGTGTGGTAGATGGGCTTTGACCGCATGGTGATGGCGGTGACCTGGAAGACGGGGAATCTCTCGACCGAATTGTAGTAACCGGTGTGATCTCCGAACGGGCCTTCGTCAGCATAGTCGTCAAGCAGCACGTGGCCTTCGATGACGATCTCGGCCTGGGCAGGTATCATCAGCGGTACGGTTTTGGCCTTGACCAGCTCGACCTTGGAATCGCGCAGCAGGCCGGCGAAGTGATATTCCGACAGCGTGTCGGGCACCGGAGTGACGGCGGCCAGGATGACGCCCGGATCGGCGCCGATCACGGCGCAGGCGGGCAGGGGCTCGCGTTTGCCGGCCTGCTTGTGGCGGGCATAGTGCTGGGCCCCGCCGCGGTGGGCGAGCCAGCGCATGATGCAGCGGTCCTTGCCGATCACCTGCATGCGGTAGATGCCCAGGTTGAAGTCGTCCTCGCGGCTGGTTCCGGGGCCCTTGGTGACCACCAGCGGCCAGGTGATCAGGGGCCCTGCGTCCCCCGGCCAGCAGGTCTGCACGGGCAGTTTGGACAGGTCGATGTCATCGCCGGTCAGCACCACTTCCTGCACGGGCGCCGAGCGGACGGTTTTCGGCCGCATGCTCATCACGGTCTTCATCAGCGGCAGCATCTTGACCGCGCCGGCGATCCCTTGCGGCGGCTCAGGCTGGCGCAGGAAGGCCAGCAGGTCGCCGACTTCGCGCAGGTCGCCCGCCGTGGTGCGCTGCTTGCCGCCGAGGGTGACGCCCATGGCGACGCGTTTGACCGTGCCGAACAGATTGGCCAGGCACGGCATGTCGCTGATCGTCCCGTCAGCGCGGACCGGTTTTTCGAACAGCACGGCCGGCCCGCCGCTGCGCACCAGGCGGTCGCAGATCTCGGTCATTTCATAGACGGTGGAGACCGGCTCAGAGACGCGCACAAGCTCGCCAGCGGCTTCCAGCTTGTCGATGAAATCGCGCAGGGACTTGTAGGCCATGATGGGTGCTAACGTGAAGACGGACCCGCGCCAAGTCCGATGGCATATCCGTCATTGCGTCCTTCGAGACGCCGCTTCGCGGCTCCTCAGGATGACGAAGACATTTGGCTCGCAAAAAACCCCGTCATGCTGAGGAGCGGCCCGCAGGGACGCGTCTCGAAGCACGCACGTCAGCCCTTTCCAGCCTCGTACTCTTTCAGCCACTTCTTCGGGGCGTTCTTGCGCCAGGTGCGCATCAGGAAGGACCGCAGCTGATCGGGCTCGATCGAGCTGATCCGGGCCAGCACATAGGGCCAGTCGCGGTAGTGTTCGGTGAAGTGAAAGGTGTCCGGATCAATCTGGATCAGCATGTCGCGCTCATCGATCGGCACGCTGCCCAGCACCAGGCTCTGGTCTTGATGGCGCAGGCGAGTGAGGAACTTGCCGAACGCCTTGTAGGACGGATAGCCGTAGCTGGTTCCCTCGACGACTTCGGGAAAGGACATCACCAGCGCATGGACCTCGTCTCTCGTCACTATTGTCGCCCTATCGCTTCGCTGCTTGAGGGCTGATTGAATCTCCAGACGCCGGTCTTCTTGACCTCCATGTCCTCCAGCTCCCGCGTTGTGGCCACCTGATATTCGGCCAGCTTCGTCATGCCATCTTTCGGAAAATACGTCCTTCCAGGATCGCCGACCAGCACTATCGCGCCGGCGGCCTGGGCCGCCTTGAGCCAGGCGATGACGCGCGTCGCCAAGGGTTTTTCGTAGCAGATGTCGCCGGCCAGGACGACGTCGGCAGCAGGACACGGGGCGTCGAGCAGGTCGGTGTTGGTGTAGTCGATCACAACGCCGTTGGCCTTTGCGTTCACCTGGGCGGCCGCGCCGCAGAAGCTGTCGATGTCGGCGGCCAGCGCATGGGCGGCGCCGGCCTTCATGGCGGCGATGGCGACGATGCCCGAGCCGGATGCAAAATCGATCACCCGCTTGCCAGCGACGATGCCGGGGCTGTCGAGGATGTAGCGGGCCAGCGCCTGGCCGCCCGCCCAGGCAAAGGCCCAGAACGGCGGAGGCAGGCCCATCTGGCCCAGCTCATCTTCGGTCAGTTTCCAG